>NZ_JAJAFY010000021.1:0-79800 GCF_025384885.1 Photorhabdus kleinii | reverse complement strand
CTCGAAAGACACAATCAGAATAATCTAATCATACAGATGGGTCGTTAGCTCAGTCGGTAGAGTAGTTGACTTTTAATCAACTGGTTGCAGGCTCGAGCCGAGCGAAGCGAGACAACAGCGCGTGAGCGCTGGCCCGCAGCAAAAAAGTCACGAGCAATGCGAACACTCAAACTATGGCCTCTTGGAAACAGGTAGAGCCAAGATGTGGTAAGTAACTTTAGTACTTTATGGCACACCGGCTAATCAATGAGTCGCCAGAGCCTTATAGAAATTAGGGTTTTCTTGGATGATAGCTAACACCTTTGCCGCTAGTCTTGTCGGATTTCGACGCTTCTGCTCCCAGCTTTTAATTGTATCAAGGCTAGTGCTTAAAGCCTCCGCCATCTCTGCCTGTGAAATGTTAAGTTGAGCACGGATAGCTTTAACGTCGGCAACTTCGTATCGGGTCACACGCGCTGCGGCTTTATTACCTTGTTTAATTTCAACTGCTTCTTCGAGGGATGCTTTCAATTCGTCAAAAAAACTCATGTTACACCTCATCTTTTAGTAATTTTGTTAGTTTTTTCAGTTCTGCTTTCTCGGCATCCGTTAAGCTATCTTTTTTACTTTTCGGATAAGTCATCACCAGATAAATAATATCTTCAGTCGCTAGAAGATAAATAACTCTGGCACTACCGCTTTTTCCTTGTGAGTCTATACCCAATGGATTTCAAGATGGATCGCGACGGCAAGGGAGCGAATCCCCGGGAGCATAGATAACTATGTGACCGGGGTGAGTGAGTGCAGCCAACAAAGAGGCAACTTGAAAGATGACGGGTTATAGCCATTCTGATTTTACGTAACCCCCCAGTACCACGTATTAGATCACCTTTGTCTGGTGATTCGATAAGCTCTCGTTGCAGTTCTTTAAGCTTCATCATTATGTGTATATACAAATTTCACGCTAAAATAATATATCTTATCTATTAGTGATACAAAATCCATTGATATTTTGTGAGTCATTTTGAGTTGTTTAGATCTGTCTGGCGGAGTATTCTGTATATACAAATTAACCATGAGTTAAAAACTCCGAAGCACATGAAGCTCTTGATATCATCAACATCAGATTGAAATTAGCAGGCAAAAACCCGCCGGTTAATGAAGAGGATATACTCCAGTGTTTTTCTAATCGGGTTGGACGTTTTCTTGAGGATACAAGGGAAGATAACAGAACTGATCCTCCTACTAAATGGTTTATATCTGAAACAGATTATGGTGTTAAGTTAAAGATAGTCTTTATCTATCACCCTGAAAAAGGGGTTGCTATAAGGACAGCTTATACACCTAACGAAGATGAATTGAGAATTTACCGAAAATACGGCCTAGGAACAGAGAAATGAGCAAACAAACTGATAAGCGAGCAAATAACCTGATAGCTTCCACTGATGAAGCATGGGAGAACGGTGAGCTTGGTTGTAGTGAAGCTCACGTTAAAGTATCTGATGATGTAACAGAAGATCTGATTAACGAAGCGCTGGAGTTACAGCCCATTTCAATCAGATTAAATAGATCTCTGATTGAAGATTTGAAAATGATAGCTGACCTTAATGGCTTAGGCTACCAGCCATTGATCAGGCAAGTTTTAAATCGTTTTGCTAATAGTGAGAAAAAACGGGTACTCGCCGAAGCTCACAGCAAAGCAATGAGAAGTGAAAAAAGAAAATCCAATAAACGTCATAAAGCTGCTTAACTACATAGTCTTAGCTGCATAGTATATAAATGTAAAAAACCAACTGGTGAGGTTGGTTTAACGATCTATACCAATAATGCCAGATAGGATAAGCTTTACCTAATTGTTGTACTAGCTGATTATTAGGATATAAAAATGAATCTCTACGGACTTGTTGCTGATATTGGCGGCACCAATGCCAGATTAGCACTTTGCAATTTGGAAAATGGGGCTATTGAGTGGATCGAAACGTATAGTGCAAAACAACACACCGGATTAGAATCTATTATCAGTCACTATTTGGCTGCGCAAAAAACAGTGGTGACTTATGCATGTATTGCTATTGCTTGCCCGATAAATGGTGATTGGGTAGAAATGACCAATCACCAATGGGCATTTTCTATTAGTGAGCTGAAACAGACATTTGGGCTAGAAAAATTAGATGTGATTAATGACTTCACGGCTGTATCTATGGCGATTCCAATGTTAACAGAAGAACACAAGGTTCAATTAGGAGGAGGAGAAGCGGTTAAAGACAAACCGATAGCGGTTTACGGTGCAGGGACTGGCCTTGGTGTAGCTCATTTGATCAAAGCAGGCAAGCAATGGGTCAGTTTACCTGGTGAAGGTGGTCATGTAGATTTTGCAGCGAATAGTGAAGAACAAGATGCAATATTGGCTGTTTTACGTCGTAAACTTGGACATGTTTCGGTAGAAAGAATCTTGTCCGGTAGTGGGTTGGTAAACCTTTATCAGGCCATTGCCATTTTGTATCATCGTCAGCCGGAAGATTTAGAACCAGAAACCGTGACGCAACGAGCATTGGATGAAAGTTGCCAATATTGCCATCGTGCGCTGACACTATTTTGTGAAATTATGGGGCGATTTGGCGGGAATTTAGCGTTAAATATGGGGGCTTTTGGTGGTGTGTATATCGCTGGCGGTATAGTGCCGCGGTTTCTTGATTTCTTTAAGCAATCGAACTTTCTTCATGGATTTGAAGATAAAGGGCGCTTTAAACCGTTAGTACAACAGATTCCTGTTTATTTGATTACTCATCCACAACCAGGATTATTAGGTTCAGGTACCTATTTACGGCAACAGCTTTTACTTATTGATTAAATTATAAGGTCAGATATATACATTTCGAAATTAATGATAGTATATATCTGATTAGAATTTTTTATTGTAACTGTGTATTAATATTGAAAGCAATGAAAATCTATTTTATTTATATGAGATCTGGATTTCATAATAATCTTATGAGTTTTTAAGAATAAATTTAAAGAATATATATTATGATTTATACAATTAATGGATAAAATTGTTGTTTATATAATTAACATTGAAAATAGGATATGAAATTTCAGTTCAAGATATTAATTTTATAAAATTCAATAATAATGAAGTTGCTAATTTTTCCATATAATTTATATGGTTGCAATTTTTTCTGGTAAATCATGAACATTATATGTAAATAAAAGGTGTGTAATTTATTAAAGCGCATTTTCTGTCAAGATTTACTGGTAACAAACATACATCCCCATGAATTTAAACTGTTTTACTATCTATAATCAATCCTCCCATTCGCTGCTGAATCTCCCTTGATTGAATTGATTATCGGCAATGTTGAAACCAAGTTTTATCATTATTTGGGTATAATATCAGAATAAATTATTATGTGATTATCAACGCCTAAATAAGTGGTATTAAAAGATCGATATGACATTTGACAATGAGATTTATATTCACAATATTTATGTAACTGATTGATTTATTTTAGATGAAAAACGGATATTTTATTATGCTGTTTTTCATGTTTAAATACTTTTAACTTATTGAAATTTTAATTGTTTTGTTTTCTCTTTTTATACTTTATAATCTGTCAAAATTTTTTATTTAGAACAGTACTGGATAGAAATGAAAACGATAGAAGTTGATGAAGACCTTTACCGCTATATTGCCAGCCACACACAACATATTGGTGAAAGTGCATCTGATATTTTACGGCGAATGCTAAAATTTAACGCCGAGCAGCCAGTACAAAATGTACAGCCTCTCAGTGCTGTGGAGAAAGCGCCAGTAGCCCGCCAGCGTGATTCTGTCCGTGTGATACGCGAATTATTACTTTCAGATGACTATTCTGACAAGAAAAAATCTGTTGAGCGTTTTATGTTGATCCTATCTACATTATACAGCCTGAATAGTGAAATTTTTTCCCAGACGACTGATGCTATGCATGGTCGTACCCGTGTTTATTTTGCTGGTGATGAACAGACATTGCTCGCCAGTGGCAAACAAACCAAACCTCGTCACATTCCGGGCACGCCTTTTTGGGTCATTACTAACACTAACACTGACCGTAAGCGTAGTATGGTTGAGCAAATTATGCAGGATATGAAATTCTCAGCCAATTTTATCGACAAGGTGTGTGGCACAATTTAACTGATCAAGGCTGTGCTGACAGACAAAGTACAGTGCAGCTCTTGTTCAGGGGAGATTTAAAGTGGTAAATCATCCGCGCGCGGGGCAGATTGCCCGCCAAAGTGATCTGATAAATGTAGCGCAGCTTACATCACAGTATTACACATTGCATCCTCAGCCGGAAAACTCAGAGCATAAAGTTAAATTTGGTACATCCGGTCATCGTGGCAGTTCTCAGCGTCACAGTTTTAATGAGGCGCATATTCTGGCAATTACTCAAGCTGTTGCGGAAGTTCGCAAGCAACGGGGAATCAATGGCCCTTGTTATGTGGGTAAAGATACCCATGCTTTATCAGAAGCGGCATTTATTTCCGTACTGGAAGTCTTGACAGCTAACAGCGTGAATGTGATTGTGCAGGAAAATAATGGATTTACGCCAACACCTGCGATTTCTCATGCCATCCTCTGTTATAACCGCTTGGGGAAAGCGTTGGCTGATGGGATTGTTATTACCCCTTCCCATAATCCACCAGAAGACGGGGGGATTAAATATAATCCACCTGATGGTGGTCCCGCAGATACGGATTTGACAGCAATTATAGAACGTCGTGCTAATGAGTTGCTTACAGAAGGTCTAAAAGGCGTTAAACGTTTGCCATTTGTTCAGGTATTGAACAGCGAATATTTGTATCAGCAGGATTTAGTTGAACCATATGTTAGTGCGTTGGGTGATGTGGTTGATATGGCCGCTATCCAGCGGGCCGGGCTGAAAATCGGTATTGATCCTTTGGGAGGCTCTGGCATTGCGTTCTGGCAGCGTATCGGTGAGCGTTACAATTTGGATCTGACATTGGTTAATGATCAAGTTGATCAGACATTCCGTTTTATGCACTTGGATCATGATGGCGTCATTCGTATGGATTGCTCATCCCCTTGGGCAATGGCGGGTTTGTTAGCCATGCGTGATAAGTTTGATTTGGCTTTTGCAAACGATCCGGATTATGACCGCCACGGTATTGTCACTCCCGCTGGTTTGATGAATCCGAACCACTATCTGGCAACCGCGATAAATTACCTATTCCGCCATCGTCCGCAATGGTCAGAAAGTGTTGCGATAGGTAAAACATTGGTATCCAGTGCCATGATTGATCGGGTCGTTGCCGATCTTGGCCGTAAATTGGTAGAAGTACCGGTGGGTTTTAAGTGGTTTGTTGATGGGTTACATAAAGGTGAGTTGGGCTTTGGTGGAGAGGAGAGTGCGGGGGCTTCTTTCCTGCGTTTTGATGGTACGCCGTGGTCTACAGATAAAGATGGGATTATCTTGTGTTTGCTGGCGGCAGAGATGACTGCGGTAACAGGGGAAAATCCGCAGCAGCATTACAACAAGTTGGCAGCTCGCTTCGGTACGCCAAGCTATAGCCGCATCCAGGCATCGGCAACTTATCAGCAGAAAGCATTATTAGCCAAGTTATCACCAGAAATGGTGCAAGCGGATAAGCTTGCCGGTGATCCAATCACTGCCCGGTTGACAAAAGCTTCTGGTAACGGAGCGTCAATAGGTGGTCTAAAAGTGATAACAGAAAACGGCTGGTTTGCTGCTCGCCCATCGGGGACAGAAGAAGCCTACAAAATTTATTGTGAAAGCCTCCTTGGCCCTGAGCACCGGCAGAAAATTGAGCAGGAAGCACTGGATATCGTTAACCAGGTTTTTGCCGCCGGTTGATCTTTTTGGCCGATTAAAAAGAATCCGCAACAGTGATAACAACTTTTGCGGATTTTTTATTTTTCAGCCGAGAGCAACCATTAACGCACCGGCAGTAATCAGTGCAACACCACCTGCGGTCATCAGTGATATTTTTTCACCAAATAAGATAACGGCCAAGATAACAGCAAACACGACACTGAGTTTATCAATCGGGGTAACCTGAGAAACGTTACCGTTTTTAATTGCCAGAAAGTAAAACAACCATGAAAATGCCCCCGCCACACCGCTTAAAGCGATAAAAAGCAACGCCTTGTGGTTTGCCAGCACTTCACTAACCAGATTTAATTTTCCTTGTACTACAACGACACTGACAAGAAACAACGCCATAATGACTGCGCGTATTGCTGTTGCTGTATTGGCATCAAGATTTTGCAAACCGATTTTCCCGAAGATAGCGACTAAAGCGGCAGTAAACGCTGATAATAAGGCATAGATAAGCCAGGTACTCATCGCGAATAAATCCTGTTGTTATACCCGTTATCTTCCAAGTTGCCTCTTTGTTGGCTGCACTCGCTCACCCCGGTCACATAGTTCGCTATGCTCCCGGGGATTCGCTCTCTTGCCGTCGCGATGCATCTTGAAATCCATAGGGTATAGTATCAAATGAGTTGAGATGATAAGACAGTTCTCTTTGTTTGAATGTATCATTTATTTCATTAAGGAAATTAAAGAATAAACTCATTACTAATCCCCATTTTAGTTAGTGAATATTTTGGGCCTATGAGATAATTTCCAGTTTTAATCTCGGATGGCTTCATATAAATCTATAAATAATAATTATCTTGACCAGAATTTAGCTATTAAACTAACCGCCAATCCCAATAGGGCTATTTTATTTGCCATTTTGAACCTGGGCAGTGCTCAAAATCCTCACGTACTACGTGTACGCTCCGGTTTTTCCGCGCTGTCCGTGTTCAAACGGCCTGCAACAATTACGCCTATTGGGATAGGCTCTAAAATACAGTTTTATTTATTTATTTCACTTTGAATATAATATTACAGTTTATTTTGGGATTAGATTAAGCTGAGTTTTTCAGTTGATTGATTACTATTTGAATAGATAAAGATTGAATTGAAAGGTTTTTATCTGAGATTAAGAGCCATTTTTACCTGTGTTTTCCACTGTTAAAGTGTTAGGAATTTGTGTCATTATGTCCGGCATCAAAATCGCCAGGAATCGATCTATATTTAAACATGTAACAAAAATGTCATATTTTTATTTGCAATTCACATTTTGTTTGTTACTATATTAAAAGTTACTTATATATAAAATAGAATTTATTTTTAACGTGCAGATAATCCTAACACTTGCTTCTATTATTAAATTTTTGAGAGGCAGGTTGATTTTATGTACCTTCATGAACACTATAAAATAGATATCCTGGTATTAAAAAAATATTAATTTAATAATCTAAGAATATTAAAATGAAAAATTTTTCTCTCAATAGTTATACATCCATACCGGCATGTATATGGGGTCTATTTCTTGGGACTTTTGTAACAAGATCAACATCAATGATGGTATGGCCTTTTATATCCATCATACTATATACAAAGTTCCATTTTACTGCATCGATGATTGGATTAGTTCTCTCTTTATCCATTGCGATTTCATCAATATTAAGTTTTTATGCTGGTTACTTCTCTGATAAAGTCGGCCGGGCTAAGATAATTATCATTGGATGTCTTATATCTGCATTGGCATATTTAATATTATGGTTATCTGAACATCAGTCTGGTTTTATTATTGGTACTTTATTGGCGAATATTTCCTGGGCGCTTGTGAATAATCCAATAAAAGCCGTTATCGGCGATATTATCGAGGAAAAGCAGGTAAGAGAGAATGCCATGTACTTAAGGTATTTATTTCTTAATGCGGGTGCGGTAGTCGGGCCTTATTTAGGTGTAAAATTAAGCCTGGATATTAATTCTATCTCTTTTCTGATTGTTTCGATATCCTATGTAATTTTTATGATCCCTGTTTATTTATTTGGTAAGAAAATAAAAATAAACTTAACAAATAATGATGACTTTAAAGGAACGATGAAGGTTTTATTAAATGACCGTGTGTTTTTAATGTTGGTCATCAATAATATTCTCATGATGTTTATTTTTGGCCATTTTGATTCAACTTTGCCACAGTTAATTACTTCATTAGGGTTTAATGGGTATGCTGAGTTTATTGCTTCGCTTATTATGTTACATGCGATAACCATTGTGGTTATGCAGTTACCGTTTTCCATGTTAACGCAAAAAATGGAGTTAGAAACTAAAATAAATATAGGGTCTGTGTTACTCATTTTATCTGAATTAATGTTCTTTATTTCATTCAAGTATTATGATGTTTATTTATTGTGGTATGTAGCTGCTTTTACCATGAGTATCAGTCAAACTATTTTATTTCCATGTGTGAATGTTTTTATTGATCGTTTGGCGCCAAATGATTTACGTGGCGCATATTTTGGTGCGGCGTCACTTTATAGTATCGGTTTTTCTATATCTCCATTAGTTGGTGGTGCTATTATCCAATTATTTGATGGTGGAGTGTTATTTCAATTATTAGCGATATTAAGTGTGTTGATGTTGGTAATTTTCTGTCGGATGTTTAAACTAAGGGATAAACATGAAATTAATATTAGAAGAAGTCTCAAATCTTAGACCAACTGAATTACATTGTTCTGTTCGTGTTGAGCAGTTAATAGATAAAGTTAAACTTGAAGGATTTTGGACCCAACCAATCTGGATTGATGCAGCAACGAATGTGGTTATTGATGGTCATCATAGACTTGAATTAGCCAAAACACTAAAATTAAGTTGTATTCCTTGTTTGGCATTTGATTATGAGAAGGAACTGTTGGTTTATTCCCGCAATGAGGATAAAAAGATTAGTCATAGTGATGTTATTAAAGCGGGTTTGGATGGGCAACCTCTTGGTTATAAACAGACTCGTCATGAGTTTTCCGGGAATGTTATTGAAACTCAAATTTCGTTAAAAATGTTAGGATTTGTCAATGAATAAGCCGTTTTATGATGTGGTAATGTGTGGTGCAGGTCCTGCAAATATTTCATTAATCCCAGATTTATTAAAAGATGAAGCCATAAAAAATGGTTTGATTTTAGAAAAAACAGAGATGGTGGGTTCTGGTTCATTAAAGAAATATAAAATTACCGCGAACTCTTTAGGTAGTGTATTTTTAGAGAAATTTGACGGTTGTGATGATGAGCTTAGTCAATATATAAGATCAACATCAGAGTGGGAATATTTTAGTGCCAATAAAGATAAGCCAGTTGAATTGAGGTTTGTCGGCCAATATTTGGAGAAAATTGCACGCTTTATTCAGGAAAACAAATATGGTGATCGGTTTAATATTTTGACTGATGCGGAAGTAAAAAAGATTAAACAGAATGAAGATGGTAACTATGATATAACTTATCATAAAAATAATGAAGATTATATTGTATCAGCGCGAAAAGTACTGTTTAATATAGGTGGAAATCCAAACGGATCCAGATTATTGCATAATAGTAATAATATTACCTCTGGTGATTTTATTAAAGGTTTTTATGATGAGGTTATAAATAAAGGTGATATAAAAAGTATATCAATATTGGGTTCGTCACACAGTTCAGTTTCTTGTTTAATTCGGTTGATAGAGCAATTAAAGTTTACCGGTAAGATAAACGTTCTGGTTAATAAAGATTTTAAATTGTTCTTTGATTCACCTGCAAGTGCAGAATCTTATGGCTATGATTTCACTCAGGAAGATATCTGTCCTTTAAGTGGACGGGTTAACCGATATTCAGGTTTGAGATATGATTCTTTTGCTTTTGCACAAGAAATTAAGGAAAGAAAATATGAAAATATTGCTATTTTGAATATTTCAGAAATTTCTGATGATGAAGTTATTAAACTCATTAACTGTGATGATTTGCTTATTCATTGTACTGGCTATCACTCTAAACTTATTGAAATAGTTAATGAGAATAATACGCCTATTGAATTTAAAAGTGATAAATACGGTTTGTTAACTAATGCAAAGTTAAATCCTATATCAACGTCAGGTGACGCGCTCAATAATTTTCATACATTTGGTCTGGGGTCTGGCGTAAAGACGGGTGGTGAAAATGGTGGTGAGGCAAGTTTCCACGGAAGAATTGATGGGGTTTGGGTGTATCAACATGTTATATATGACATCGTATTTAATTGATATTTAATTCAATATCAATTTTATATCATTAATGAACTATATTTTAGGTTAATTCTTATTTAAGAATAACAATAGCCTTTTAACATCCATTTAAAATAATTTATCAAGACTATGAATGAAAAAACAGTAATATTGCTTTGTGCAGGAAGAGGCAGCCGGTTATCTACCAGAACATCAAATAAACCAAAACCTTTGGTAGAAACAAATCAAACATCATTTATCGATAATGCGCTGAAAAATATCGAAGCTGTCGGTATTAAGAAAGTGATTATTGTGGTGGGTTATAAAAGTGATATTTTAATATCTCATATTAAACAAAAGACATATAATTTGGATATTGAATTTGTTAATAGTGAAAAGTGGGAATCAACCAATAATATCTATTCTTTATACCTTGCCAGAAATTGGATTAAGCAAGATACGCTGATCCTTGAAGGGGATATCTTCTTCACAAAGAAATGTTTGGAAACAGTGATGTTAAAAGCAGGAGATCTCAATGTCCTTGTTTCTCCTCTTAGTGGCAATATGGAAGGGACTTATGCAAAAATAGATAAAGATAATATTATTGCATTAAATTCTACTAAGGATAGTCATTATCAGGTTGAAGATGGTCAATATAAAACAGTAAATATTTATAATATTTGCACCGCTAATTTTGCTGAATATGTTACTAAAGAGTTAGAAAGTTACATTAATGGTGGATCGACTGGGATATATTATGAGGATATATTTAAACAGTCTTTACTTAATAATGTAGCTGAATTTAAAGTAAGTATTGTTGATCATTCACAATGGTATGAGGTAGATAATACTTATGATCTTGCTATTTGTGACTTCATTTCAAGTAATAATAAATTAGATTTTATTCAAAATAGGCATGGTGGATACTGGCGTTATCCTATTATTGACTTTGGCTTAATTTACAATTTCAACTTTCCACCTAAAAAATTGAAAGATGAAATAAAGAATAATTTTGATGAAATATTGTTAAATTATCCTGGCGGGAATCGTTTAGTCGAGCATGCTTTATCTGAATTTATCGGGATAGAAAGAACGCAATTATGTATTTCAAATGGTGCTGCGGAGATAATTAAACGGCTTCCTGATGTTTATACAGGTAAAGTATTAGTTACTGTGCCATCATTTAATGAATATGCTAATTGCTTTGGAAAAGCAAGGACGATATATAGTTATACCAAAGAGCATCAGCAGTTTGAGATAGATATTGATGAACTATTAATGTTGGCGAAAGAAGAAAAGCCAAATGTGGTGGTGATTGAGTCACCAAATAATCCGACAGGTAAATTGACACCTATTGATAGTCTGTTATATTTGGCTGGCGAATTGTTGGCATTAAATATCGACTTAATTATTGATGAATCTTTCTTAGATTTCTCTAAAATGCGTGATGAGACAATGTTAATGCATTTAGATAACTATAAGAATTTATCTGTTATTAGAAGCATGAGCAAAACCTTCGGGATTGGTGGTATTCGTATTGGGTATATTGCCACTGCAAATCAGGAATTACTTGGTAAAATAAGAGCTGTGTTACCCATTTGGAATATTAATGGTTTTGCTGAAGAGTTTTTATTGAGATTACCTCAATATAGAGAGAGTTACAAATTAAGCTGTGAAAAAGTGATTAGTGATACGTTAAAATTACAGCAAGAATTAAACTCAATAGAGGGTATTACCGCATTTGAGACAGACTCTAATTTTGTTTACTGTAAATTACATATTTCTGATGCGAAGACGATATCGCGGTTACTTTTAGATATTCATGGGCTGTATGTGAAAGAGTGTTCTGGTAAAGGGAATGCAGGCTCTGATCTCTATTTACGTATTTCTTGCAGAACACCAAGCGATAATGAAATTTTAATAAATGCATTACGTACAATCATGCAATGGCAAATAAATATTAATGATATTAAAGCGATCAGGGAAGTTAAAGAGGTTTGCGAATGAATAATCCCAAAACAGTGGTAATTTGTGGTAAAGGAGAATTGGCAATTTTCATTTGTCAATATTTCTTAAATCATAAAGACTATAAAATATCGCATGTGGTAGCAGATAAATTCGAACCTGTAAGCACTGATCAGACGTTAATCGACTTCTGTTATCAAAATAATATTTCTGTTATTGAAGATAATAAGGTTGAAAATCTACCTGGCTATGAAAGTGGTGATTTCACTTGCGATTTATGTTTTGTTGTATTTCATAAGCGGATATTACCGTTAAAATTCATTAATTCGTGTAAGAAAATCTTGAATATCCATCTGTCCTATTTACCTAAATATCGCGGCGTAAGGCCGGTAAACTGGGCTTTGAAAAATGGAGAACAGTCCCACGGTGTGACGATCCATGAAATTAATGAGGGTATTGATGCCGGGCCAATTGTCAATCAGATCTCATTTTCTATTTACCCTGAATTTGAAGAGGTTATTGATACTTATACAAGGGCTATTAACTATTCCAGACAATTATTCCTTGACACGATGCCAATATTGGAAAAAATAACTCCAAGACCTCAGATTGATTCAGAGGCAACAATTTATTATGAAAAGGACAATCATAGTCTGGAAGAAAGGATGACATTTACCAAGCAGGCATCGCTCGAATTACTTAATAAAGCTTAAGTGATCGGCCCTTAACACTGGAACGCTCTATGTATAATCTCATTGCCACAGATCTCGATGGGACGCTTCTACTTCAAGGAGATACAATTGGTAAGTTTACCCGCAAGGTGCTTACTGATTTATCAAGTATGGGAAAGCAAATCGTATTTGCAACGGGTAGACATCATGCTGATGTAAATTCCATTATTGGTGATTTTGATATCCCTGTGCATTTGATTACGTCGAATGGCGCTAGATTAACCAGTGCTTGTAAGAACCTGGATATTAGCCGACATTTGCCAAGTCACGTAGTAAAAAGAGTGATTGAGGAAATACAGGCGGATCAGGATTTAGTGATTAATATGTATTATGGTTCTCAATGGTTAACCAGTGAGCTACACCATAGTTTCAATGATTTTAATCAGAATGATAATTTTAATCCCGCGGTTAGGCAGGCTGATGAAATGCCTTGTGATGCGGTTGAGAAAATCTTTTTCATTCACAAGAAGAGAGATCATGATGCGTTGGTTAAATTAGAACGTCATTTAATTGATCTATTTTCTGATCATGTCAGTGTTGCTTTCTCATTTCCTTGGTGTCTGGAAGTGATGGACCGTGGTGTTTCGAAGGGGCAAGCTTTAATTCAGCTCGCCGGTTTTCTTGATATCCCAATTAATAAAACGATTGCATTTGGTGATGGTATGAATGATGTGGAAATGCTTTCAACCGTAGCTAAAGGTGTCATCATGGGAACGGCGCATAATAGGGTGAAACAAGCGCTTCCTTACGCTGATATTATTGGTTCTTGCTGTGAAGAGTCTGTCGCTTATTATTTATCTGAACATGTGTGTCAGGTGAAATAAGCGGATATCAGCTTTGCTGAGAGATATTAATTGCCTGAGACATGAAGTGATTCAATACGTGTCTCAGGCATTAAGGCATAAACCGATAGCCAATACCCGTTTCAGTCAATAAATGTTTTGGTCTGGTTGGATCGGTTTCTAATTTTTGTCGTAAATGCCCCATATAAATCCGTAAATAATGGTTGTGTTCAACATAATTAGGGCCCCAAACTTGGTTGAGTAATTGGCGTTGGGTGAGTACTTTGCCGCTATTCGCCAATAATTCACCTAGTAACCGGAATTCAATCGGGGTTAGATGCAGTTCTTCATCGTTTTTGGTGATTCGGCGGTTAACCAGATCAACAACGACATCAGAAAAATGAATGATCGATTCTTCTTTATTAGTTCTGGCAAAACGGCGTAAGGCAACCCGGACTCTTGCCAATAGTTCACTGATACCAAAAGGTTTACTCAGATAATCATCAGCGCCGGCATCTAGTGCAGCAACCTTATCCGCTTCTTTATCGCGGGCAGAGAGAACAATAACGGGAATTGCGCTCCATTGGCGCAGATCACGGATCAAGTTAATACCGTCACCGTCCGGCAAGCCCAAATCAAGAATAATTAAGTCAGGCTTGCGGGTTCCCGCTTCAATTAGGCCCCATTTCAGCGTATCACTGTCAAATACGCGATAGCCTTTACCTTCCAACGCTAGTCGAACAAAGCGTCGGATCTCTTTTTCATCTTCAATAATCAAAATGGTGTTATTGTTGGTAATAATCACATCTCCTCAGTAATAATTTCAGGTGGTTTCTCTAACGGTAGAACAAAGTGAAAACTTGCTCCACCTTTTTCGTTATTGGTTGCCCAAATCTTTCCTTGGTGGATTTCAATAATTGCTCGGCAAATTGCTAATCCAAGGCCCACTCCTGGAATAGCAGACTCTTTACGAGTGCGGGAGAATTTATCGAAAATTAATTGTTCTTGTTCCGGCGGAATGCCTTTACCTGCATCCCAAACTTCAATATGAATTTGATTTTTTTCTGTTGTTGCTTTAATACCTAGTGGTATTTGCTCATCGGTATATTTGATTGCATTTTCCAACAGGTTGATAAATACCCGCTCCAGTAAACTGGCATCACAATGCAATAGTAAATCGGATGGCAGGGAAACTGCGACGGGATGACGGTTGAGTGCATATTCCAGCGAACGTAAGGTACTGCCGACGATCTCTTCCAGCGATTGCCATTCCAGATTGAGCTGAATGCCTCCCGATTGGATACGCGCCATGTCCAGTAAATTATTAACCAGACGGGAAGTGCTGAGAATTTGTTGACGAATCTGATTCACCTGTTTGGTATGTGGAGAGCCTTCGGCTGATAAATCCAACATCAGGATTTCCGCTTGTCCGAATAGGACGGTCAGCGGTGTGCGTAAATCGTGAGACAGGGCCGCCAGAAGCGAGTTACGTAACTGTTCTCGTTCTGTATCCAATTTAGCGGATTCTGCCCGGCGTGAGAGTTGCAATCTTTCCAGTGCATTGGCGATCAGGCCGGTAAATGTTTGCAGCAATCGCTGTTGTTCAGGGATCAGTAATTGGCGCAAATAGGATGGCTCAATAGCTAATACAGCCAGTGTCTGAGAAGGTGTAGCGATAGGCTGTAGTTGGTAAGGTACGCTAGGTAAGGTATCTGTTCCCGCTCCAGCCGGCAGATTTTTATCAAAACTCCATTTTGCAATGGCATCATCAATCAACATATGACCGCCATTATTGGTCGTGAGTTGACATAAATTACCATCCTCGTTGGGTAAAAAGAGGCCGGTTTTAGCCTGAAAACCATTGGCAAGGAAATGGTAGCTGGTACGGGCAATATCTTCTTCATTCAGCGCCCGGCTCAGTTCACGGGTCATTTCATAGAGATTGCGGGTTCGTTGTTCGCGGTAACGGGCAATTCGCGCCTGATATCTCATGCCCGCAGTGAGGTTTCCGACAACGACACCGACTATTAGCATGACAGTAAAGGTCAGCAGGTACTGCATATCGGTAACAGCAAGAGACCAATGAGGCTGTACAAAGAAGATATCGAAACTGATGACATTAATAAAAGCGGCAAATATTGATGGTTGGCGTCCGTAAAATAGCGCAATGATAACGACGCCAAGCAGATAAAGCGTGACAAGATTGGCTTTATCAAGGGTCAGCAAGAATGTTCGGGAGAACAGGGTAATAAGTGTACAGAGCGCAATAGCGATCAGGCAGCCCTGAATCTGTACCCGCCATTTTTCACTGACAGAGCGGTTGTCCTGTTCTTTATCCCATCGGCTGCGCTCTTCTAATGCGACAATCACTAGATCTAAGTCAGGTCCTAGTTTTCCCAGTCGGTCAGCAAAACCTGGGCGCCATTGCCAGCCAAACAGCTTCTGTTTGGAGGTACAGCGACGGCCTATCAGAATTTTGCCGAGGTTATGTTCTCTGGCATAACGTAATACCGCTTTTTCTTTGTTTGAATCGGAAAGTGTCGCAGTTTCAGCCCCCAATTCATGCGCTAATCTGAGTGCTTTTAAGATAGTGCGCCGTTTACCTTCGGGTAGTTGGTACAGTTTTGGGGTTTCAACGTAAATTGCATGCCAGATACAGCCTAATCGGGCTGCGAGGCGAGCGGCAGTGCGGATGAGCTTTTCATTGCCTGAGCTATTACCAATGCAGAGTAGAAGATTATCACGGGTATGCCAGACCGGTTCATGCCCTTGTGTGTCGCGGAAAGCACGCATTTGATCATCCACGCGATCAGCCGTCCGGCGCAAAGCGAGCTCTCGTAATGCAATTAAATTACCTTTGCGGAAAAAATGTTCAATGGCGCGTTCTGCCTGGCTAGGGATATAGACCTTACCTTCATGGAGCCGCTGGCGCAGATCATCTGGGGGCAGATCAACTAAGACAATTTCATTCGCCTGATCAAAGATATGATCAGGGACGGTTTCCCTGACCCGGATACCAGTAATATCCCCCACAACATCATTGAGGCTTTCTAGATGCTGAACGTTGATGGTAGTCAGTACATCTATGCCAGCTTCAAGTAATTCTTCAACGTCCTGCCAGCGTTTGGGATGACGGTTGGTGTGAGGATTACTGAATGCCAACTCATCCATCAAGATGATGGCTGGGTGGCGGGCAATGGCGGCATCAAGATCAAAGATGCTGATTCTGCGCCGTCGATATTGGATCTGTTTCAGGGGCAATTGTGGCAGACCATCAAGTAAAGCGGCGGTGTCTTGCCGCTCATGGGTTTCTACCACGCCGATAACCACATCCAGCCCTTGAGCACGCAATCTTTGCGCTTCCTGCAACATAGCATAGGTTTTTCCCACGCCAGCGCAGGCACCGAAAAATATTTTTAATTTACCGCGCTGTTTCTCATTAACCAGTGTCAGTAATTCATCCGGGTCAGGGCGCTGTGGTTCGTGTTGATCCATGTTCAGCCTTACTGTTTTTTCTTGTGCAAATTATCAAGGGCAAGATTAAGTTTTAACACATTAATCACTGGCTCACCGAGGAATTCCGATGGTGGTGGCTCAATATTATCCCTGATTAATCGCTTTATCACTTTAATCGGTAAATGGCGTGCATCAGCGACTCTCTGTGCTTGAAAGTCAGCGGCGGCGGGTGAGATGTGAGGATCAAGGCCGCTAGCGGATGCGGTGACCAAATCAACTGGCACAGGAATGTCTGGTTGGCGGTTAAATTGCCGCAGTTGCTCAACTCTGCGTTTGATTTCATCATCCAATATCGGGTTGGAAGCCGCTAAATTGCTGCCACCAGAGGACAGAGTGTTATAGGGATAATCTACGGTAGCAGAAGGGCGCCCCTGAAAATAGATCGCTTTAGTGAAGGGTTGACCAATCAGCTCAGAGCCAACGGCTTGACCATTTTGTTTTACCATGGAGCCTTGTGCTTGATAAGGAAACAGCAGCTCTGACAAGCCTGTCGCCAGCAATGGATAAGCTACGCCGGTAATCAATGTCAGGAATATCACCAACACAACAGAAGAACGTAACCAAATCATTTTCATCACCTTTATTTAAGTATCAGCAAAGTCAGCAACATATCTATCAGTTTGATGCCGATGAAAGGCGCTATCAGACCACCTAAACCATAAATCCACAGGTTGCGGCGTAAAAGTGACAATGCATTCATTGGGCGGTAGCTCACGCCTTTTAGAGCCAATGGGATCAGGAAAACAATAATCAGTGCATTAAAGATAACTGTCGATAAAACCGCCGAAGTAGGCGAGTGCAGATGCATGATATTTAAGACATTTAATTGTGGGTAGGTGACGGCAAACGCCGCCGGGATAATGGCAAAATATTTTGCGATATCATTGGCGATACTGAATGTGGTCAGAGAGCCCCGTGTCATCAACATCTGTTTACCAATATGGACAACTTCAATCAGTTTGGTTGGGTTGGAATCCAGATCCACCATATTGCCTGCTTCCTTGGCTGCCTGAGTGCCTGAATTCATAGCAACGGCAACATCGGCTTGAGCAAGAGCAGGGGCATCATTAGTGCCATCACCTGTCATGGCGACCAGACGCCCTTCGGATTGATATTGGCGGATCAGGGCTAGTTTGGCTTCGGGGGTAGCTTCCGCCAGAAAATCATCTACTCCGGCTTCTGCGGCAATCGCAGCCGCAGTCAGACGGTTATCGCCGGTAATCATAACGGTCTTGATTCCCATACGGCGCATCTCACTAAATCGCTCTTTAATACCGCCTTTTACGATGTCTTTTAGCGCGATAACTCCCAGTACCTGTTGATTTTCGGCGACAACCAGCGGGGTACCTCCTTTACGTGCCACTGTCTGTACCAAAATTTCCACTGCTTCTGGGAATTTTCCGTGATTGACTTCAATATGGCGGCGAATGGCATCGACAGCGCCTTTGCGGATCATGCGGTTTTCCACATTAACACCACTCATTCGAGTCATGGCAGAGAAAGGGACAAAAGTGGCGTTCAGTGAGTGCAAATCACGTTCACGCAGGTTGAATCGCTGTTTTGCCAGAATGACAATGCTGCGGCCTTCTGGTGTTTCATCGGCTAAAGAAGAGAGTTGGGCGGCATCTGCCAACCGCTGTTCTGTTATGCCAGGTACGGGCAGAAATTGAGAGGCTTGGCGATTTCCCAAAGTGATGGTGCCAGTTTTATCCAGTAACAGCACATCCACATCACCCGCTGCTTCAACGGCTCGTCCGCTGGTGGCGATAACATTGGCACCTAGCATGCGGCTCATGCCTGCGACACCAATGGCAGAAAGTAACCCCCCAATCGTGGTAGGAATAAGACAAACTAATAACGCTATCAATACCGTGACAGTGATAGGTTGGCCAGATTGGTTAGTCTCCACGCTGAATATTGAAAATGGCAGTAGAGTGACACACACCAATAGAAAGATGATTGTTAGAGCAGTCAACAAAATAGTCAGTGCAATCTCGTTTGGGGTTTTACGACGTTTAGCCCCTTCCACCATTGAAATCATGCGGTCAAGAAAAGTTTCACCGGGATTAACTGAACATTCGACCACCAGCCAGTCAGATAGCACATGTGTGCCACCTGTTACAGAGGAAAAATCACCGCCAGATTCGCGGATAACGGGGGCAGATTCTCCGGTGATTGCACTTTCGTCAACAGAAGCGCCACCTTCGATAACTTCACCATCGCAAGGGATGGTTTCACCGGCTTCAATAATGACGATATCCCCTTTGCGCAGGCTGTCAGAAGGGACTTTTTCTCTGGAACCATTACGATTGGTTGAAGTGAGTTTAGTTGCCCAACTGGTTTTTCTTACCCCTTTAAGGCTGGCCGCCTGAGCTTTGCTTCTGCCTTCTGCCAGTGCTTCGGCAAAGTTAGCGAATAGCACAGTAAACCACAGCCATAAGGCGATGTTACCGGTGAACAGCGCATTTCCCTTAAATTGACCCGCTAACATGGCAATCCATAACATGGTGGTTAACCCACTGCCTAGATAGACGACAAACATCACTGGGTTACGCCATTGTGCAGCCGGATGACATTTTTTGACTGAATCAATCAGGGCATTACGAATCAAAGCAGGTTCGAATAATGTCTGTTGTTTGTTGGTCATGGTATTCCTCTCTTTGGCGCTTACCGGGACATTAGCCAGATTTGTAAATGTTCAATGACCGGGCCAAGGATCAGAGCCGGAATAAAAGTCAACGCACCAATTAGCATGATGGTCAAAATCAATAGACTGATAAACAGTGGGCCATAGGTGGGCAGTGTACCGTTGCTGGCAGGCTGGCGTTTTTTTACGACTAAAGAACCGGCAATAGCAAGTACTGGCAGGATCAGGCCGAAGCGCCCTAAAAATAGGATGATAGCTAGCAACAAGTTGTAGAACATGCTGTTGGTATTGAGGCCCGCGAAAGCACTACCATTATTGTTGGCAGCGGAGGAGAGGGCATAGAGCACTTCACTGAAACCGTGAGCGCCGGGGTTCAGAATACCGGCACGTCCACTGGCAGTGGATATGGTAAGTGCCGTTCCTAAAAGAGCCAGTGTAGGGGTAACCAAAATCGCCAGTGCCACCATTTTCATCTCGAATACTTCGATTTTTTTACCGAGATATTCAGGCGCACGGCCTATCATTAAACCGGCGATAAAAACGGTCAGCAGAACGAACAGTAACATACCATATAAACCAGAACCCACACCGCCAAACACGACTTCGCCAATTTGTATCAACCACATTGGGATCATGCCGCCAAGCGCAGTGAAAGAATCATGCATAGCATTGACGGTGCCACAGGAAGCGGCGGTGGTTACGACGGCATAAATTGAGGTTGCGAGGATGCCAAAGCGATTCTCTTTACCTTCCATATTGATATTACTGTTGGCACCTAACAGACTGAAATGGGGATTCCCTTTCAGTTCGGCATACATGACTCCTACGGTGGCAATGACAAAGATGATGCTCATTGCCCACAATAGAGTGTGCCCTTGACGGTTATCACCAACTACTTGCCCAAAGGCAAAACAGAGTGCACAAGGGATCAAGAAGATAGACAGTATCTGAGTGAAATTGCTGATAGCAGTTGGATTTTCAAAGGGGTGTGATGAGCTAGCCCCAAAGAATCCACCCCCATTGGTGCCCAATAATTTGATGGCTTCCTGTGAAGCGACGGGGCCCATCGGGATCAATTGTGGTTGGCCTTCAATGGTATGGGCTAATTGATACGGTTCGAAATTCTGAATCACTCCTTGGCTGACAAAAACGAGCGTGATAACCATAGACAGCGGTAACAGCAGATAAAGTGTGATACGTGTGATATCAACCCAGGCGTTTCCTACGGTTTTGACGCCATGACGGGAAAATGCGCGTATCAGCGCAAATGCTACTGCAATACCGGTCGCCGCAGAAAGAAAGTTCTGCACGGTTAGACCTGTCATTTGGCTAAAGTAACTTAGTGTGTTTTCTCCACTGTATGCCTGCCAATCAGTATTGGTGATAAAGCTGATGGCTGTATTCAGCGCCAAGTCCCATTTGAGTCCTGGGAAATGTTCAGGATTAAGGGGAAGAGCTTGTTGTGTGATTAAAAGCGTGAATAGCAGTAATAGTCCAGTTAGATTAAAAATAGTAATAGCTAATGCATATTGCCACCAGTTCATTTCTTTGACTGTGCCGCCAGGTTTTTGTAAGCCACAGCAACGCCAAAGGCCAGATTCTGCTTTAGTCAGCCCGCGAAGAATATTACCGTCGATCATGTTGGCGATAACGTTTCCGAGTGGTTTTGCCAGCATCAGTAGAATCAGTAAAAAACTGGTGATCAATAAAAAAGCGGATGCGGCCATTTAAAAATCCTCCGCATGGAGTAACGCATAAATCAGATAAACCAGTAACAGGGCTACTAATAACGCGCCGGAAATGAAGAATATGCTCACTGCTTATCTCCTGAAAACTTGGATAGTAAAGATTAGGTAAGGAGATGCAAAGATGCTGATAAAAGAGTGAATGAATGTGTAAAAAAAGTGTAAAAATGATAATAAGTGAGGGTAAGAAGAACCGCCGTCAAAGGTTACTCGGTTTAGTATTACTGTCGTATTTCCTTTTTTCAGCAGAAGATACTTTTATAGAAAAGTTTAATACTATGGTAAAAGATCTATACCCAATAGATTTCAAGTTGCAGCGCGGCGGCAAGTGAACGCATCCCCAGGAGCATAGATAACTATGTGACTGGGGTAAGTGAAAGCAGCCAACAAAGCAGCAATTTGAAGGATGAAGGGTATAAACACTCTTAAGGCATTGAGTTCCTTTCTCATTGACTTTTCTTACTCTGAAATCTTTCAGTTGATAATTAATTGGATTTTGTTGCCTGAATTGTTAGAGGTATTAGATAATTTTAAATTAATAAATAATCCTGTGCATCAATATTCTGATTATTCATATAATATTGATAATTCGCTAAAGTAATCACAATATTAAAACTTGGTGTATAATATTCGTATTTTACTAATTGTAACGGCTCGTATTGGAAAATACCCGAACTTAAATTGATTGCGATTTTTATGCCATGGATACACCATGTACTAAATCAAAGTATCTAATCTAGGGAGTGGATATTAGAGAAAGAAGGCTGATACCACTTATTTATACCCTATGGATTTCAAGATGCATCGCGACGGCAAGGGAGCGAGTCCCCGGGAGCATAGATAACTATGTGACCGGGGTGAGTGAGTGCAGCCAACAAAGAGGCAACTTGAAAGATAACGGGTATATATAGAGTCTGTGTGTAGTTCTGTATAATTGCCGCCACGATTAAAAATGGTTGTTCAGATGCTTAGCCAGTTCGGCTGTGAGTGCTTTAAGTTTCTTTTCGCTCATAATTTACCTGCCTACGTTGTTGGAAGGAATATATAAATACTAGATAATTGCACAATTTAAATTACAGTTTCATAATAGAGGGTGATATAGAGATAATAATTTTACCATTATAGTTTGTCATAATTTTTATAGCTTAAGCTTGATGTCTAATTATTTTCGTTCATCCAATTATCCCCTCATTTACTCACAATAGTACGACTCCGCTATTGTTCATTCTCCTCTTTGGTGGGGACGGATTTCACTGGCTCATTTCATACGAAAAATGGAGGATAGCCTGACAGATTCTGAAGAACTCCGTCACGAGATCCACAGGAGGTTTAACGTGGTGGAGACATAGCGACATTGGCTGAAGGAAGATCTCTTAGGATGTGATTATGTTCATATAGCCTCTTATGGGATATTAAGAACATTCATTGAAATATTCCACAAAAAGTTAGTGGTTATTACGGATGCTTGGTTATAAGCAAGATAAAAAATTGATATATAAATCACATTTTCAAACTTCATGGAACCGGTTACATGAACATCAAACTTATCTCACATTTCATCTAAAATGAATTCGTTACTCTATTGTAACAAACAATTTGAAATGGGAGTTTGAACTGTATGATTAAGAACAATCTTAATCTGGGACCACTCATACTGTTGTTTAGCCGCAGCAGCCGGAGCGGTTGTTTCAGGCGCGTATTTCGGTGATAAAATTTCACCGTTATCTGACTCAACTAACTTCGCTGCCATTGTTGCCGATACTGATCTTTACAGTCATGTTCAACATTTGATGTATACCACTATTCCCAGCTTTATTTTGGCCGCTATTGTTTATTTTATTGCGGGTCATACAAGCTTAACAGGTAATGTGGCAACACCTGAAAAAGTCACAGAAATCGTGCAATCTCTTGAAAGCCTGTATCAATTCAATTTATTGCTTATTTTGCCACCGATACTGGTTTTGTGGGGCGCAATAACAAAACGTCCGGTGATACCCGTCATGCTTGCTGCCTGTGTATTAGCTATTGTGCTTGGAATAGGTCTACAGGGGCTCACCCTGAAGCAGGGCCTTAATGCGTTGATAGATGGTTTCAATCTCTCAATGTTCTCTGACCAGGGACATAACATCACCGGAGTCGTTAACGATGTTTCCCGTCTGCTCAATCGGGGTGGCATGTTCTCGATGATGAGTACTATCCTGCTTGCATTTTGTGCATTCGCATTTGCCGGTGCTTTAGCACTCACTGGTGCTTTGACCATCATCATTAACCGGCTTCTACTAGTTGTTCGCACAACCGGGCAACTTATTGCTGCAACCTTGGCAACAACTATTCTGGTAACGGGCGCAACCTGCAACGGAAAGTTGGCTCTCCTCATCCCGGCGGAGCTGTTCAAAGGGGCTTATCGTCGCATGGGACTGGATAATAAAAATCTGTCACGAACAATAGAAGATGGCTGTACTGTCATAGAGCCGTTGATCCCCTGGACTGCTGCTGGTATTTACATGGCGACTACATTGGGTGTCAGTACGCTTGAGCTACTGCCCTGGGCTATCCAGTGCTATGCTGCCGTCTTCTTGGCTCTCATTTATGGCTTTACTGGTTTCGGTATCGCAAAAATCACGCCGGAAAACTCCCTGAATAAAAAGGAAATCCAAAGTGAAATTGCCTGATTTCAACCGGATAATCGATCGCCACAATACAAGCTCTGTTAAGTGGGATTTTTTAAATCGTCACTTGCACTTAAATAAGACTGACCTGCTGCCAATGTGGGTGTCTGATTTCGATTTTCAATGCCCGGAAGAGGTCTTACAAACACTCTATTCCCGAATTGACCACGGTATTTTTGGTTATAGCGAACGCGACGATTGCTATTACCAGGCGGCAATAGACTGGTTTTCAAGGCGCCATAAACTGACCTTGTACCGCGATTGGTTTACGTCGATAGAAGGCGTCATACCCGGATTAGCGTTATTGATACAAATGCTCAGTAAACCGGGGGAAGGTGTCATTGTACAAGGGCCGTACTATGCTTCATTCGCCAAAATTATTACTATGAATGGCAGGATGATGATTGAAAATCCGCTTCTTGAAAGTCTGAAAGGTTATAAAATTGATTATAATCATCTGGAACAGATGTTGGAGCGACACAGACCGCCTCTGCTATTGTTATGTAATCCACATAACCCTACTGGTAGGTGTTGGAATAGTGACGAACTACTCCAAATATTGATACTCTGCAAAAGATACGGTACGACGGTAATTTCCGACGAAATTTGGGCTGATTTAATTTTGCCTTGGGGAAAATTCACCTCAATACTGCATCTGGGGAGTGAATGGCATGGCAATGTCATTGCCGCTACCTCGACAAGTAAGGCATTTGGGCTTTCATCACTCCGTATATCAAACTTTCTCATTCCAGATCCCGAACTTCGACGTGCCTTTATCGATCGGTTGAATGCGCATGGGCTGGATGTCTTCAACGCGCTATCTATGGCTGCGGCAACAGCAGCATACCAGTATGGGGATGCTTGGCTTGATGAGCTACAATATTACCTGGCGGAAAATCGTTGCTGGTTCGAGCAAGCTTTAACGTCTGCCACTCCTTGGTGCCGAATGACAAAAGCGGAAGGTACATATCTGGCTTGGCTGGATTGTCGCAATTTAGGTCTGGATGATGACACTTTACAACGGGCCTTACTACAAAAAGCCAAAATAGTTGTTTCAATGGGATTGAGTTTTGGCAATCAGGGGAAAGGGTTTATTAGGATAAACTTGGGTTGTCCTCGTGCCTATCTTGAAAAGGCAATCGGCGGTTTAATTCAATTGGCGTTATAAAATAAGAAAGTATCCACGAAATTAGTAGAAATATTAGCACGATAACAAAGCAGGGCGTTAGTAGCCCTGTTTTAATTCGATGATCATACCTGAGGCTTTCCACAAGAAAAGTTTTAGGTATTTAATCTCTTCTCATTAACTTTTTTCGAGAAGTTTATTTTAATTCATTTAGAATATCTGCTTGGCCATATTTCGAAAGGCTCGCGATTCAAAGCAGTAGCAATGAGCTGTTCACCTTTAGGCCACGGACGATGCAAAGCATTTGATAAAGTGGATGATGCAAGCCCTGCTTCTCTTGAAACAGCAGATAACGTTGTTCCCCGTTTTTTTAGTCCCGCAATAATATCCGCTGGGTGCCAGTCGTCTTTTACAATCATTCCTTTCTTTTCTCCTCAGTTTGGTTATTCAAGGTGCTATATTCATACTCTTGCATATTAATATTTTTATGTTGTTACAGCTTTTTCCCTGAGTCCGCACTGGCGCGGAATGCTAAAAATAGCTGTACTAAGACATTAAACCCTGCCAAGTACAGCCAAATATTCTCCGAATAGGAAAATGTTATGTCTAACGACAAAAAAGTTTATAAATGAACTCTAATTGTTCATTTATGAACTTTTAATGTTCAAAAATATTCTTTTTTGATACTAAAATGTTCAGAAAGTTTAGTTATTTTTGGGAATGCTGGAAGCGGATGAAATACTTTAACGAACGTCTTAAGGAAGCTCTTCAGTTACGAGGAATGACACCCATAAAGTTAGCCGATAAAATCGGCGTGCAAGGGGGTTATATTTCGAAACTTCTTTCGGGGAAAATCAACAATACCAATTACATAGACGCAATCAGTGAATGTCTCAATGTCAATGTTACGTGGCTTAAAAGTGGAGATGGGCTGCCTGTCGTAGGTACTGAGACACATTATGTCGATATTCCACTTTAACAGATTGCGATGTTATGTGCGTACAATTTCAACTGGTGAAGTAAATCACTTTCAATAAAAAACAATATTTTTTCTTATATTATTTTGTATTAATAATACCATAATAAAATTAATAAACATGCAATCTTTGGCTGGATGATCGTTATACTATATGCTTAAGTTATTTTATGTATAATCAGAAAACACTTCATTCAGATAATGACTAAATAATAATTAAGGAGTTACTATGTCAAATATAAGAAACAAACCCAATCATATTACGCCACAATTAACGCTGATGTGGGATAAAAGCGATGAACCTTGGGGTGCCAGAGATCGCGAGTCAAGATTTATTTATGCTAACCCTGCTTTTTATCAACGGCTCAACCTTCCTGAAGATTTTAATATTATAGGGCTATCTATGGGTGAATTACCTTCGTCTATTGCCGAATATGCAGAAGAATTCCATCGTCAGGACCAAAAAGCCATTCAAACTATGCAACGCGTCACTTCACTGGAGACACATCAGTTGGGGGGGGGCATAACATTAAACAAACTTATATTTATGATAAATTTCCACTTTGTGATGAGAATAATGATTGCATTGGGATCTTCTTTCATATGTATAAACCCTATGGATTTCAAGATGCATCGCGACGGCAAGGGAGTGAATCCCCGGGAGCATAGATAACTATGTGACCGGGGTGAGCGAGTGCAGCCAACAAAGAGGCAACTTGAAAGATGACGGGTATAAACCTCAAAACTTTTCTACTGCTTACTATTATGAAAAAACCTCTCCGGCAACGCTGGAATTCATCCCTCCCAATGACACACTAACGCAACTTGAATGGGAGGTTCTCTTTCTAACCTTGCGTTCATGGGATGAGGAGAAAATCAGTGAAGAATTGATGATAAGCTCCGAAGATGTGGTTAATCATATTCAATCAATTTACCAAAAATTCAATTTGCCCTTACATGCAGAATTAAAGGATTTCTGTAAAGAAAATAAACTTGATCTCTATGTTCCTGAAAGGTTTGTCACTGTTGGTAACAAAGAATTATAAACGCATTATTAACTGAAAAGTAGGATTCAATTATGAAAAAAATTAATAATATAGATATCTCACTTCAGATCATTAATACAATGCAGCAAAGTAATGAACCCTGGGGGATCAAAGATAAAAATTCATGCTTTATTTATGGCAATCTGGCACTTAAACATCTTGAAAATCTTCCAGATTCATTTAATTATGAAGGACGGTATGATTATGAGCTTCCTTGGGATGGCGCTGAGTTTGCAAAAGAATTCGTTCTTCATGATCAAAGTGTAATGAAGAGCGAAACAACAGTATGTTCGCTTGAAACACATATGTATGGAAACAATAAATTCTTATCATCTTATATTTGTGAAAAATACCCACTATGTAATGATGAAAACGAATGTGTCGGAGTCATTTTCCACGGATGGGAAGCTCAGGATTTCTCATTAACCCGTCTATTTTATGGAAAACTCCCGGCATCTATTATATTTCAACCATCTACTCATTTATTTACCCAACGGGAATGGGATGTCATTTTTCTCTCTTTACATAAATATACCAGTAAACAAATTGGCAGAATATTGAACATTTCTTATCGTACTGTTGAACACTATACGGCACAAATATACAGAAAGGTTGGTGTTAGATCTGCTCAGCAATTGGAGGAATACTGTCGCTTTAACAACTATGATCTTTATGTACCAAAAAAATTTTTACGCTCTGAAAGCAGCATTTTGTTTTGAGTCTCAACGACAGGAAGTGGCCGAACTGAGTTATCGTTATATACCGTATTTATCGGAAAAAGCGGGCATGACTTATTGCGCAACGACCTCATTTACTGCCTATTTTAAGGAAAAAACGGCAGTTTATTTAACGTTGAAAAGCTATCTATGATAATAATGAGATATAAAAATTTGACATATATCTCATAATAAAACAAAACTGTTTAGGTATTTTTTCGCTCAAATATTAATCCATTAATAATAGTGTGTTTTTTGAATTATTTTTAACGACTTTATAGTGTTTAATCATTCGTGTCGCCCAACAGGGCGAAAATCATTGCCTCGGTGATAAAGGCATTAACCGGCTGATATTGTTATCCGTAGACATTTTTTTCAATTAGGATTATCTATTGAGTCTAATTCATTTCCTGAGCAAATGAGCAAAGTGAAACCGATGATGATAGGAATAGGATCAAGGATTGTGAAAAGATTGACTCTTATTATTATTAATAACATTCTTACCGATCGTTAATAAAATGTTCATAATTTGTTTGTAATATTACATCTTTACTCTATTTTGTGTAATAAAATTACATAAAATAGAAAATATAGCGATAATAACGGCTTAAAAGTGGTCGGATAAGTGGTAAATTTTCATTTCTTGCGATAAAATTTTAAACAATTTACAGATTGATTATTTTTAAGATTCTGCGGAAAAGTGGGATCATTTTAAAGGAGGGCTAATATGTCTTCATATCGTGAGTATCCTTGGTATCAGGTTCTCTTACGTCGTATTGGCGTTGTCACTTTCGGTATCCTGTCGTTTCCGGTTATGTTGTTTCGTCGTGATCGCGTCCGTTTTTACAGTTATTTGTATCGTGTATGGGTAAAAACCAGCGATAAGCCCGTATGGTTAAAACAGTCAGAGCAGGTTATGGCAGTCAGAAGTAGCTGACAACTGACAATTGGTGGCAGGTAACGGTATATTATTGCAATACAATCAATACACAGGACGAATATGATGCGTAATATTGAGCTGGAAAATGTGATTAACCGAGAACTGAAAATTGATGAGTTTCAGGATTATGCCCCCAATGGTTTACAAGTTGAAGGGCGTGCTCATATTCAGCGGGTTGTTACGGGTGTTACTGCTTGTCAGGCTTTATTGGATGAAGCGGTTCGTCATCAGGCTGATGCCATTATTGTTCATCATGGCTATTTTTGGAAAAATGAGCCAGCAGTGATCCGTGGTATGAAACGTAATCGCCTGAAAACTCTGCTCTGTAATGATATCAATTTATATGGTTATCATCTGCCCCTTGATGCTCATCCATCACTGGGAAATAACGCGCAATTGGCCCGCCTGATTAATGCGAAAGTTGTCGGGTTGATTGAGCCATTCGTGCCGCATGGGGAATTTGAACAGCCGATAACGCCGGTGGAGTTGGCTGCACGTATCGAACAGGCGCTGGGTCGCCAAGCGTTTTATTTGGGCGATAACGCACCGGCAGAGATTCGTAAGCTTGCTTGGTGTACCGGCGGTGGTCAGAGTTTTATTCAGGCAGTGGCCGAATTCGGTGTTGATGCTTTTATTACCGGTGAAGTGTCAGAGCAGACGGTTCATATCGCCCGCGAAATGGGATTGCATTTTTATGCTGCGGGTCATCATGCCACCGAGCGTTATGGTGTTAAGGCGTTGGGAGAGTGGCTGGCTGGTCATTATGGTCTGGATGTCACTTTTATCGATATTCCAAACCCGGTTTAATCACGTTTTCTTAAAACGGAACTCAACAACCACCGACTAAGGTCGGTGGAAGAATATCAACAAAGATGAACTTGATATGACAAAGGGCACTGAGGATATTCATTTTTTGCCTGTTATTGTTGGTAGTAAGCGTGCTGGATTATTTCAAACAATATTGGGGGCTGCGCTCATTGGGGCTGTGATGTTGCTGGGGTTGCGCATTTAGAGGTACATTATATGTGTAAATTGCCAGTCTGGTATTTCGAAAAAGTCTTGGAGGTTTCTATGTTTTGCGAAGAAAAAGTAGCTCAAATGGCTGCCTAACTGCTGCATAAGTGCGGCGGACGCATGGCATATCTGAAACTTATGAAGTTGCTTTATCTGGCAGATAGAGTATCTATGAATGACTACGGCTACTCTATCACTGGTGATCGAATGGTATCTATGCCTAAAGGGCCAGTTTTATCGCAAACCTTAAATTTAATTACTGGAGATTACGCCAGTGATGAATTTGGATGGGGGGCGTGGATTAAAAGTGAAAAGAATTATGAAATTTCACTCAAACGGAAAAAAGATGTAACAAGGGATGATTTTGAATCTCTTTCTGATGCTGAATTAGGGGTTCTGGATGCCATTTGGGAACAGTTCGGTCATATGAATTGCGGTAATGCCGGGTGGGATTTTAAAGAAAGGAAGTTTACTTATCCCATCCGGGTATACAGATCACTTATATATTATCTGCTGTGATCCAGTTTTTTACCCTAAAAAACTAAGACATGTTTTCTGGCTGTAAATATTAGCTCTTTAAAACCGGACATACTGTATGATCGAACATGTATATTGAATTGTGGCGATCATCCTTTTATTAGAAATTCGAGATTTCTATAAAAAATATTGTAACCCGAATTCTGGATAAAAAGTTGAAGAAGAGCCTGTTCCTAGAGCAAAGTTTTGGTGAACGCCAAAAACCGTTCCGGGGAGGAACAGGCAATGAACAAGTTAGTTTAAATTTTCTGCGGTATCGATGATTTCTGCCAAAAATTTATGCCTCATTTGGCATCAACAGTTAATTAAAAACGGATGACTCAAATATCACCGGCAGGGCTTCCCTCTTCCAATTAAATAAAGCCCTAACTATTAAGTTAGAGCTCTTATCGTAATTGGATTTTATTATTATTTTTTAAGCTGGCTGTCAAAATCACGTTTTGTGTAGCCGGTATAGAGTTGACGTGGGCGAGCGATTTTCACGCCAGCATCATGCATTTCATTCCAGTGAGCGATCCAGCCGATAGTACGGGCAATGGCGAAAATAACAGTGAACATAGTGGATGGAATACCCATTGCTTTCAGGATAATGCCTGAGTAGAAATCCACGTTCGGATACAGTTTCTTCTCAATAAAATAGGGGTCGTGTAGAGCAATACGTTCAAGCTCCATAGCAACTTCCAGCAGGCTATCATTCAGGCCAAGTTCATCTAGCACTTCATGGCAGGTTTCACGCATGACGGTTGCACGAGGATCATAGTTTTTGTAAACACGATGACCAAATCCCATCAGACGGAAAGCATCATTCTTATCTTTGGCACGTTTAATAAATTCCGGAATATGTTCAACCGACTGAATTTCTTCCAGCATACGCAGACAAGCTTCGTTTGCACCGCCATGAGCAGGCCCCCAAAGAGAAGCGATACCTGCGGCAATACAGGCAAATGGGTTGGCACCGGAAGAACCCGCGGTTCGTACTGTTGAGGTAGACGCGTTTTGTTCATGGTCCGCATGTAGAATAAAGATGCGATCCATAGCACGTTCCAGTACTGGGTTCACTTTATATTCTTCACATGGCGTAGCGAACATCATGTTTAGAAAATTGCCTGCATAGGAGAGATCATTGCGTGGATAAACGAATGGCTGACCAATAGAGTATTTGTAGCACATGGCGGCCACTGTCGGCATTTTTGACAGCAGGCGGTATGCGGTAATGTCACGGTGACGTGGATTGTTCACGTCCAGAGCATCATGATAGAAAGCAGCTAGAGCGCCAGTAACGCCACACAGTACGGCCATAGGATGCGAATCACGGCGGAAACCATTGAACAGGCGATGGATCTGTTCGTGAATCATGGTGTGGCGGGTAATGGTTTTTTTGAATTTATCAAACTGTTCTTGTGTTGGTGTTTCACCATACAGCAGGATATAGCAGACTTCCAGATAAGTGGATTTTGTCGCTAGCTGGTCGATAGGGAAACCACGGTGCAGCAATACACCTTCGTTACCATCAATGTAAGTGATCTTGGATTCGCAAGATGCTGTGGAAGTAAAACCAGGATCGTAGGTATAGAAACCTTGGGAGCCGAGAGTACGAACGTCGATGACTTTAGACCCAAGGGTCGGTGTTAGCACGTCCAATTCAATAGCAACTGAACCATCTGGGGTTAGAGTTGCTTTGTTATCTGCCATTACAGTCTCCTTAGCGCTTTCATTTTTATAACTTTTAACAACCACGGCGGAAAGACACCGTATAGAATTTATCTTAATCAGGCTATTTTATCGACCATTCTTTGTCATCAAGAACGGGCTTGGACGGTGCTCTGACAAAAGCGGTCACTTTTGAATGCACTTTGGTGTGGCCCGCGCCGGTGAGCGATTTGTGAGTGAATCGTCTCTTACAGACTGTGCGCATACTCCGGTTGCTGTGCAATCTGTGTTCCCAATTTATTGACAAAAATGACCTACACCCATGATGCCTGGTGGAATTGGTTCTTATACTGTGTCCCCTGACACTGTACTACCGGGGAAAAGCTGAAATCAGGCCAATATCACATTTAAGGCTGAAATCTCACCCCGGACGACAATGGTTTTTAGGTTGTTAGCGAATTTTTGAGAGTTATGTTTTATGCATTGACTACAAAAATGATTATGATTCGTGTGGACTACACAGTTACATAACTTTAGCTTTTCTTGAGGTCTTTCCTCTTATCAAAAATCAATCTCAAAAGTGTTTTCAACCATATATGTAAGATAAATGTTTAAAGTTTGTCAAACAAGATAATTAATTTTGTGCAATATGTTTGAATCGTGATCTTAATCACTGTTCAGTGGAAATGTAGCTAATCATATTGTGTTGTAATTGTAATAATAATGTGAAGCACATATACTTCCGCCAGGTCTCCGGATTACCCTGCTGTAGGAGCACCCAGCGTAACTAAATCACAACATTTTTTAACATGAAGGATCTATCGTTTGATTAAATGTTGTGTCTTTGTATCCTCTTATCGCTGTCTGATTTCCGCCCAGGTCCGGAGGAAGGAAAATAATAAAAGAGCTGTGTGGGCAAAATTGTGAAAAAACAAAGACCTGTCAACCTTGATTTGCAGACGATACACTTTCCAGTCTCTGCAATAACCTCGATCTTGCACCGTGTCTCCGGCGTCATTACTTTCGTAGCAGTAGGAATTCTCCTCTGGTTGTTAGGAATGTCTCTCTCCTCGCAAGAAGGGTTTCAGCAAGCCGCCGATATTATGACGGGATTTTTCGCTAAGTTTATTGTGTGGGGCATTCTGACCGCACTGGCTTACCATATCTGTGGTGGTGTCCGTCATATGCTGATGGATTTCGGCTACTTGGAAGAAAACTTAGCGGTCGGTAGTCTCTCTGCCAAAGTGGCAATCGGGATTGCTGTTATTCTGTCGATTCTGGCTGGAGTACTGGTATGGTAAGTAACGCATCTGCATTGGGTCGCACGGGTATCCATGATTGGCTATTATTGCGCGCGTCCGCAATGATTATTGTTTTATATGTTCTTTATATGCTGGGCTTTGTCGTCACAACGCCGGATATCACTTATGAAGTTTGGCGGGGTTTCTTCGCCTCATCCATCACTAAAGTCTTCACTGTGTTGGCACTGTTTTCCATTCTGGCTCACGCTTGGATTGGTATGTGGCAAGTACTAACTGACTATGTAAAGCCGTTGGCACTGCGTTTAATGCTGCAATTGGCGATTATTGTTGCACTGATGGCTTACTTGATTTATGGAACAATTGTGGTGTGGGGGGTATAGATGAAGCTGCCAGTAAGAGAGTTTGATGCAGTCGTTATTGGTGCGGGTGGCGCTGGCATGCGCGCTGCACTACAAATTTCACAAATGGGATTATCTTGTGCTTTGATTTCCAAAGTATTCCCAACCCGTTCTCATACTGTATCTGCGCAGGGGGGGATCACCGTTGCGTTGGGTAATTCCCATGACGATAACTGGGAATGGCACATGTATGACACGGTGAAAGGCTCCGACTATATCGGTGATCAGGATGCGATTGAGTACATGTGTAAGACCGGGCCCGAGGCAATTCTGGAACTGGAACACATGGGGTTGCCATTTTCGCGTTTGGATGACGGTCGTATTTATCAACGTCCATTCGGTGGCCAGTCAAAAAACTTTGGTGGTGAACAGGCTGCACGTACCGCTGCTGCGGCAGACCGTACCGGGCATGCCCTGTTGCATACGTTGTATCAGCAAAACTTAAAAAATCACACCACTATTTTTTCTGAATGGTATTCGTTGGATCTGGTTAAAAATCAGGATGGCACTATTGTTGGTTGTACTGCTGTCTGTATTGAAACTGGTGAAGTGGTTTATTTCAAAGCGAAGGCAACTATTCTGGCAACGGGGGGGGCAGGTCGTATTTATCAATCAACAACTAACGCCCACATTAATACTGGTGATGGTGTCGGTATGGCATTGCGTGCGGGTGTACCTGTACAGGATATGGAAATGTGGCAATTCCACCCAACCGGTATTGCCGGGGCAGGTGTTCTGGTAACAGAAGGCTGCCGTGGTGAAGGTGGTTATTTGCTGAATAAAGATGGCGAGCGCTTTATGGAGCGTTACGCGCCAAATGCTAAAGATCTGGCTGGTCGTGATGTAGTAGCACGTTCCATTATGATCGAAATCCGCGAAGGCCGTGGTTGTGATGGTCCTTGGGGGCCGCATGCCAAGCTGAAACTGGATCATTTAGGCAAAGAGGTGCTGGAATCTCGTCTGCCGGGCATTCTTGAGTTATCCCGTACTTTCGCCCACGTTGATCCAGTAAAAGAACCTATTCCGGTGATTCCAACTTGCCACTATATGATGGGAGGAATCCCCACTAAAGTGACTGGTCAGGCACTGACTATTAACGAGAAAGGCGAAGATGTGGTTATTCCGGGCCTGTTTGCTGTCGGTGAAATTGCCTGTGTATCGGTTCATGGCGCAAACCGTTTGGGGGGTAACTCGCTGTTGGACTTAGTGGTGTTTGGCCGTTCTGCTGGTTTGCACCTGAAAGAATCGTTGATGGAGCAGGGGACTAGCCGTGAAGCCAGCGAATCGGATATTGAAATATCCTTGCAACGTCTGAACCGTTGGAATAGTACCCGTACGGGTGAAGATCCGGTTAAAATTCGTAAAGATTTGCAAGCGTGTATGCAGAACAACTTCTCGGTATTCCGTGAAGGTGATGCAATGGCGAAAGGGCTGGAAGAACTTAAAGTTATCCGTGAACGCCTGAAGAGTGCGCGTTTGGACGATACTTCCTTAGAGTTCAATACTCAGAGAATTGAGTGTCTGGAGCTTGATAACCTGATGGAAACAGCACTTTCCACTGCTGTTGCTGCTAATTTCCGCACTGAGAGCCGCGGTGCTCACAGCCGTTTCGACTATCCGGATCGTGATGATGCGAACTGGTTATGCCATACTCTCTATCTGCCGCAAACTGAGACCATGACTCGTCGTGATGTCAACATGCAGCCAAAACTGCGTGAAGCATTTCCGCCGAAAGCGCGTACTTACTAATGAGTTGCTGATAATCCAGTTGCGGAGGAATAGATTATGAAACTTGAATTTTCGATTTATCGTTACAACCCGGATGTTGACAGCGCTCCTCGTATGCAGGATTACACGCTGGAAGCAGAAGAAGGGCGTGACATGATGTTGCTGGATGCGTTGATCCAGCTTAAAGAGCAGGACCCAACACTCTCTTTCCGTCGTTCTTGCCGTGAAGGTGTTTGTGGTTCTGACGGCCTCAACATGAACGGTAAAAATGGTCTGGCCTGTATTACGCCTGTTTCGGCTTTACGGCGTGGTAGCAAGAAAATTGTTATCCGTCCGTTGCCAGGCTTGCCGGTTATTCGTGACCTGGTTGTAGATATGGGGCAATTCTATGCGCAATATGAGAAGATTCGCCCATATTTGCTAAATGACGGCAAAAACCCGCCGGCACGTGAACATTTACAATCGCCTGCACAAAGGGAAAAACTCGATGGTCTGTACGAGTGTATTCTGTGTGCTTGTTGTTCAACTTCTTGTCCGTCATTCTGGTGGAATCCTGATAAATTTATCGGGCCTGCGGGCTTACTGGCAGCATATCGCTTCCTGATTGACAGCCGTGATACTGAAACGGCTTCACGATTAGACAAGCTGAATGATGCTTTCAGTGTTTTCCGTTGCCATAGCATCATGAATTGTGTCAGTGTGTGCCCCAAGGGGTTGAATCCAACAAAAGCTATTGGCCATATTAAGTCTATGTTGCTGAAACATAGTGCATAATAGGTCTGCCCTCCGCGAGATTTTCTCTGTGGAGGGCACAAAGAATTGAAGAATAATGAGTTGCCAACTGCTAATGATGACAAAAGCTTGAAGTGAGGAACCTTTAAAAACAGCCTAACCGTTTTTAAAGGTTCCTTGAAGGGTTCTGAAACCCAAAAGAGAACATGCATAAAGCACGTCCAAATGAACCTTTTATCGATACCGTATTTAAACGGTAATAGTTAACCACGGCGAAAACTAAAGCTTTTAAAGCTTAAGGGATCACAATGCAGAACGGCGCAATGAAGGACTGGCTGGATTCAAGCTTCCTGGCTGGTTCAAACCAGTCTTACGTAGAGCAGATCTATGAAGACTATATAACCGATCCAAACTCCGTTGATGCAAGTTGGAGAGAGATTTTCCAACAATTGCCGAATGCGGGACTCAGCGGTGAACAACTCCACTCGCAGACGCGTGATTACTTCCGCCGTCTTGCGAAAGATACTACGCGTTATCATTCCTCTGTCAGCGATCCGGCAATGGATGCAAAACAAGTTAAAGTTTTGCAGCTCATCAATGCATTCCGCTTCCGCGGTCATCAAAATGCGAACCTTGACCCGTTGGGATTATGGAAACAGGATAGTGTTCCTGATTTAGATCCTGCTTTCCATAATCTGACGGAAGCTGATTTTGCAGAGACATTTAACGTAGGTTCTTTTGCTATCGGTAAAGAGACGATGAAATTGGCTGATTTGTATGAAGCACTGAAACGCACTTATTGCGGTTCTATTGGTGCTGAATACATGCATATCACCAATACGGAAGAAAAACGTTGGATTCAGCAGCGTCTGGAATCTGTTACTGTCAATTCTCAGTTTAGCGTAGAGGAAAAGCAGCGTTTTCTGGCGGAACTGACGGCAGCCGAAGGTTTGGAGCGTTATCTGGGAGCGAAGTTTCCGGGAGCGAAACGTTTCTCTCTTGAGGGTGGTGATGCGCTTATCCCGATGTTGAAGGATCTTATCCGTCATGCGGGTAAACATGACACACGAGAAGTCGTACTAGGAATGGCTCACCGTGGTCGCCTCAACGTCTTGGTTAATATCTTAGGTAAAAAACCGGCAGATCTGTTTGATGAGTTTGCCGGTAAGCATAAAGAGCATCTTGGTACCGGTGACGTGAAATATCATCAAGGTTTCTCGTCTGATTTTGCTACTGAGGGTGCTAAGGTTCATTTGGCGTTAGCATTTAACCCATCTCACCTTGAGATTGTCAGCCCTGTGGTTATTGGTTCAGTACGCGCCCGCCGTGACCGTCTGGATGAAGGCCGCAGTAATATGGTATTGCCAATCACTATCCACGGTGATGCTGCTGTTACCGGCCAGGGAGTGGTGCAGGAAACCCTGAACATGTCTCAAGCTCGTGGTTATGAAGTGGGGGGTACAATTCGTATCATCATCAATAACCAGATCGGTTTCACAACGTCTAACCCGAAAGATGCCCGTTCAACACAATACTGTACTGATATTATCAAAATGGTACAGGCGCCGATTTTCCATGTTAATGCAGATGATCCAGAAGCGGTGGCATTTGTTACCCGTTTGGCGTTGGATTTCCGTAATACCTTCAAATGCGATGTGATGATCGATCTGGTCTGCTATCGCCGTCATGGTCATAACGAAGCTGATGAGCCAAGTGCCACTCAGCCAATGATGTATCAGAAAATTAAGAAACACCCAACGCCACGTAAAATCTATGGTGACAAGCTGGTGGCGGAAAAGCTGATATCAGTCGATGATGTGACTGAGATGGTTAACCTGTATCGTGATGCGCTCGACCGTGGTGATTGCGTCGTTGATGAATGGCGCTCAATGGGGCTGCATTCATTTACTTGGGAACCTTATCTTAATCACGAATGGGATGAAGAGTACCTGCATAAAGTTGATGTTAAGCGTTTGCAAGATCTGGGCAGACGCATCAGTTCTGTCCCGGAAGAAGTGACAATGCACTCCCGTGTAGCGAAAATTTATAACGACCGTGCAGAGATGGCGAACGGTGATAAATTGTTCGATTGGGGTGCCGCAGAAACATTGGCCTATGCCACTTTGGTGGATGAAGGGGTTCCGGTACGTTTGTCTGGTGAAGATGCCGGCCGTGGTACTTTCTTCCATCGTCATGCAGTTATCCATAATCAGGCTAACGGTTCTGTTTATGTTCCTCTGGCGAACGTTCATAACGGTCAGGGAGCATTTAATGTTTGGGATTCTGTTCTGTCTGAAGAGGCGGTGTTGGCGTTTGAGTATGGTTATGCAACAACAGAACCTCGTGCTCTGACAATCTGGGAAGCTCAATTTGGTGATTTTGCCAACGGTGCACAGGTTGTTATTGACCAATTCATCAGCTCTGGTGAGCAAAAATGGGGCCGTATGTGCGGTCTGGTGATGTTATTGCCGCATGGTTATGAAGGGCAGGGGCCTGAACACTCATCAGCCCGTTTGGAGCGTTATCTTCAACTATGCGCAGAACAGAACATGCAGGTTTGTGTACCATCAACGCCAGCTCAGGTCTACCACATGCTTCGCCGTCAGGCTTTGCGCGGTATGCGTCGTCCGTTGATCGTTATGTCGCCAAAATCGCTGTTGCGTCATCCATTAGCCGTTTCCAGCCTGGATGAACTGGCTAATGGTAAATTCCAGACGGTTATTGGTGAAATTGATGAGTTTGATCCGAAAGGTGTTAAACGGGTTGTACTCTGCTCAGGTAAAGTCTACTACGACCTGTTAGAGCAACGCCGTAAAAATGAACAAACTGATGTCGCTATTGTGCGTATTGAGCAACTATATCCGTTCCCTCATCAGGATGTTCAGTCAACACTGGAACAGTATGCTCATGTACATGATTTTGTCTGGTGCCAGGAAGAGCCATTAAATCAGGGGGCCTGGTATTGCAGTCAGCACAACTTCCGTGAAGTGATCCCGTTCGGGGCTTCTTTACGTTATGCAGGTCGTCCTGCGTCTGCTTCCCCGGCAGTTGGATATATGTCAGTTCACCAGCAACAACAACAAGAGCTGGTTAATGACGCACTGAACGTTGAATAAATAAAGGATATAAAATGAGTAGCGTAGATATTCTGGTTCCGGATCTGCCTGAGTCTGTTGCTGATGCCACTGTGGCGGTCTGGCATAAAAAAGAGGGTGACCGTGTTGAACGTGATGAAGTGCTGGTTGAAATCGAAACAGATAAAGTTGTGCTGGAAGTGCCTGCCAGTGAAGCGGGTGTTTTAGAAGCTATTTTGGAAGTGAAAGATGCCACCGTTCTATCCCGTCAGCTTCTTGGTCGTATCCGTCTGGGCGATAGCACTGGCAAGCCGACAGAAATAAAAGAAAAAACAGAAGCAACTTTGGCGAAACGCCAGACTGCCGGTTTAGAAGAAGAGAGCAATGATGCGCTCAGCCCGGCGGTCCGCCGTTTGATTGCAGAGCATAATCTTGATGCTAAAGCGATTAAAGGCAGTGGTGTTGGTGGACGTATCGTCCGTGAAGACGTGGAAAAATACATGGCTGATAACGAAAAAGTGGCTAGCAAGCCAGCAGAAGCCCCTGTTTCTTCTGTCCAGGATTCTCTGTTGCCACACCGCAGTGAAAAACGTGTTCCAATGACTCGCCTGCGTAAACGTGTGGCTGAACGTCTGCTGGAAGCGAAAAACAACACGGCGATGTTGACAACATTTAACGAAGTTAACATGAAGCCAATTCAGGAAATGCGTAAGCAGTACGGCGAAGCGTTTGAAAAACGCCACGGTGTGCGTCTGGGCTTTATGTCTTTCTATGTGAAAGCCGTGGTTGAAGCACTGAAACGCTATCCAGAAGTGAATGCTTCTATTGATGGCTCTGATGTGGTTTACCACAACTATTTCGATATCAGTATTGCGGTATCGACACCACGTGGTCTGGTAACGCCAGTACTGCGTGATGCGGATGCGTTGAGCATGGCTGATCTCGAAAAACGCATTAAAGAGCTGGCTATCAAAGGCCGCGACGGCAAATTGACCGTTGAAGAGCTAACGGGTGGTAACTTTACCATTACCAATGGCGGTGTATTCGGCTCCTTAATGTCTACACCAATCATTAATCCACCACAGAGTGCGATTCTTGGAATGCATGCTATTAAAGATCGGCCAATGGCGGTTAATGGTCAGGTGGAGATCCTTCCAATGATGTATCTGGCACTGTCTTATGACCACCGTCTGATTGACGGGCGTGAGTCTGTAGGCTTCCTGGTGACCATCAAAGAAATGCTGGAAGATCCTGCACGTTTGCTGCTGGACGTATAGCAACATAATCAGGGCAGATACGCGCTAATATCTGCCCAGTCTGAAGTAAACAAATGTATATGAACAGCCAATCTTTAGAGATTGGCTATATCCAGAGCAACAAAAAAATAAGGGAGCAATTTGCTAATTTGCTCTTATCAGACTAACTATGGATAGAACATCATGAATTTACACGAGTATCAGGCAAAACAGCTTTTTGCACGGTATGGTTTACCCGCTCCGGCTGGTTATGCCTGCACGACACCGCGTGAAGCAGAAGAAGCTGCATCTAAAATCGGCGCTGGCCCTTGGGTGGTGAAGTGTCAGGTTCACGCTGGCGGTCGCGGTAAAGCGGGCGGCGTGAAAGTGGTTAACAGTAAGGAAGAAATTCGCGCTTTCGCTGAACAATGGCTGGGCAAACGTCTGGTCACTTACCAAACAGATGCGCAAGGGCAGCCTGTTCGTCAGATTTTAGTGGAAGCGGCAACTGATATTGCGAAGGAGCTGTATCTTGGTGCTGTGGTTGATCGTGGTACACGTCGTGTAGTGTTCATGGCTTCTACTGAAGGTGGTGTTGAAATTGAAAAAGTTGCGGAAGAGACCCCGGAGCTGATTCATAAAGCGATTATCGACCCACTAATTGGCCCTATGTCTTATCAGGGGCGTGAACTGGCATTTAAATTGGGTTTAACCGGTAAACAAGTCAGCCAGTTCACTAAAATTTTCTTAGGGTTGGCAAATCTGTTCCTGGAGCGCGATCTGGCTCTGGTTGAAATTAACCCATTGGTTATCACGACTCAAGGTGATTTGATTTGTCTGGATGGCAAATTAGGCGCTGATGGTAACGCACTGTTCCGTCAGGCTGAACTGCGTGAAATGCATGACCCATCTCAGGAAGATCCGCGTGAAGCTCAGGCGGCACAGTGGGAACTGAACTATGTCGCACTGGATGGCAATATTGGCTGCATGGTAAACGGTGCGGGCCTGGCAATGGGAACGATGGATATCGTTAAATTGCATGGTGGTGCGCCCGCTAACTTCCTTGATGTCGGTGGTGGCGCAACCAAAGAGCGCGTTACAGAAGCGTTTAAGATCATCCTGTCAGATGAAAATGTGAAAGCCGTATTGGTTAACATCTTTGGTGGTATTGTCCGTTGTGACCTGATTGCTGACGGTATTATTGGTGCGGTGGAAGAAGTCGGGGTTCACGTACCGGTTGTTGTTCGTTTGGAAGGGAACAATGCTGATCTGGGCGCGAAAAAACTGGCTGACAGTGGTTTAAATATCATTGCCGCAACCAGCTTGACAGATGCAGCTAAGCAAGCAGTAGCAGCAGTGGGGGCAAAATAAATAATGTCTATTTTAATTGATAAAAACACCAAAGTTATCTGTCAGGGTTTCACTGGCAGCCAAGGTACTTTCCATTCAGAACAAGCGATTGCTTATGGTACCCAAATGGTTGGTGGGGTAACGCCGGGTAAAGGTGGTACTGAACATCTAGGGTTACCTGTTTTCAATACCGTTCGTGAAGCGGTAGACACAACAGGGGCAACGGCTTCTGTTATCTATGTTCCTGCGCCATTCTGTAAAGATTCTATTCTGGAAGCGATCGACGCTGGTATTAAATTGATCATCACGATTACTGAAGGTATCCCAACGCTGGATATGCTGGCGGTTAAAGTGAAATTGGATGAAGCAGGTGTGCGTATGATCGGCCCTAACTGTCCGGGAGTCATTACGCCAGATGAATGTAAGATCGGTATTATGCCGGGACACATTCATCGAGCAGGCAAAGTTGGCATTGTTTCCCGCTCAGGAACACTGACTTATGAAGCGGTAAAACAGACAACGGATGCCGGTTTAGGGCAATCTACCTGTGTTGGTATCGGTGGCGACCCAATTCCAGGTTCTAACTTCATTGATATTCTGAAACTGTTCCAAGAAGATCCGCAAACAGAAGCCATCGTAATGATTGGTGAAATTGGTGGAACGGCAGAAGAAGAAGCGGCGGCTTATATTAAAGAACACGTCACTAAGCCGGTTGTTGCTTACATCGCGGGTGTGACTGCACCAAAAGGTAAGCGTATGGGGCATGCTGGCGCCATCATTGCAGGTGGTAAAGGAACGGCGGACGAAAAATTCGCTGCTCTGGAAGCAGCAGGCGTGAAAACTGTTCGTAGCTTGGCAGACATCGGTGATGCTGTGAAAGATTTACTTGCTGGCAAGTAAGCGTTGATAAGAAATATTTATCTATGAGGCCGCTGTGAAGTGGCCTCAGATCGTTAAAAAATCCCGTTAAAAATAGGTTCTTTAGCATCGAAAATTTCAAATTCCATCTTTGTCAATACGACGTTACGCTTGCTGGCTGTGCGAAAAGCAGCAAAGAAGAATAGGAAACAACAGCTTACTCACCTTTTTTATCACATCAGTGAAGAACTGTGATGTCAGATTTTTCAGCAATTTAAACGTCAATCTGCACCGGGCTGCGAGGGTATCACATGGGAAAACTATGCAGAGAATCTGCAAAATAACCTCCATGCGCTCCACGGCAGACTTCATCGTGGGCAATACAGACCCCAGCCGACAAGGCAGGTGAGGATCCTGAAAGAGGACGGGACAGAAAGGCCATTGAGTATACTGTGTCTGGAGGACAAAATCGTGCAGCAAGCGGTTGTCACGGTCTTAAATCAAATCTACGAGACCGATTTTCTCGGCTTCTCGTATGGGTTCAGACCAGGCAGAGGGCAGCACGATGCACTGGACGCGCTGAATGTGGCAATTATGGAGAGGAAAGTCAATTGGGTGCTGGAGCTGGACAGTTCGTTCCCTGCGAACTCCGATGTTTTCTTCGGTTTCTTTATAATGAAAAGAGAATTGCCACACATTTCTCTGATTCGCTTCCCTGTATGCAGACACGCAAGCAAACCAAAATACCCTCTGTCTGGAAAAAAGACGATCTGCTCAGGTTATTGGCAGCAATTGATCGCGGTAACCCTTCCGGAAAGCGGGATTATGACATCATTCTGTTAGGGGCTGTTGACGTTTTGAGAGGAATTATTGAACAACATGATTTGGTATAATCGTTTTCGCCAAAAAATAACCAGACCTCACCATCATGCTGCGAACTATGTTAACAGATACACAATGGAATAAGCTATCTGCATTCATGCGCCATACTGGATTTATTTACCACAAAACAAAACATCGTCAGGCGCTTGAAAGCATTCTTTATCGTATGAGAACAGGCATTCCGTGGCGCGACCTGCTTTCCGAATTCGGAAAATGGAATAGCGTCTTTCAACGTTTTAACGCTTGGTCAAAAAAGGGTGTTTTGTATTTAATGTTCAATTGGCTATCTAGATATTCTGATTCATAGTGGTTGTTCATTGACGGGAGTATTGTTCGAGCCTATCAGCATAGTGCCGGAGCGACTTCTGAAGCGGATGAAGCAATGGGTCAAAGTCGTGGAGGACGTTCAACCAAAATCCATTTGGCTGTAGACAGTTACGGTCTACCTGTACATTTTGAACTGTCTGGTGGTCAGGTCAATGATATTGTTCATGCGGAAAGTCTTGTATCTCAGTCACCTTTATCCGATTTTTTAATTGCTGATAAGGGATATGACAGTCAGCGTTTGAGACGTGTTATCGAAGAACAAAAGTCGGTTCCGGTGATCCCTTATCGCAAAAATAGCCGAAAATCAGGTCAAAAAATTGACAAATGTTTATATCGTTACCGACATTTGGAGGAAAATGCCTTTGCCAGAATCAAACATTTTCTTGCGATAGCAACAAGATACGACAAACTTGAACGGAATTACGCCAGCATGTTGGCACTGGCATTATTATTGTCTGGTTGCCAATGTGGGCTGAATAAATGATGAACTCAAAACGTCAACAGCCCCTAGCATATCTTAAAGGATGATGTTGATTTTATTATGAAGAAAGCCGTGAATTAATGAGGTTCAAAGAGACGTTTTATTGAGTTTGCAAACACTGATGAGAAAACGGCTACCGTCCCTGTATTAACCTGTTCTTGACCAAGATAGCGACATACCTATGTAGTGATAAGAAAACAGGGTTCGTATGACATCATGGCGCAGGTGATTTAGCCCACAATGACGCCGGATATATGGTCGCAAACCGTGTCAATTCAATGCTTGCACAACCGGTGGGTGTCGATTGTCGGTATACACCACCGTGCCCGCACAGGCACGCCATGACAGCCTCCTCCCAGCAAAAACACGAATCCCCGTTTTTTATCATCGCCATCCAGAGTGCAAAACATCAGGCCAGCGTGAAGAAAGCCACTGCAAAAGTCAGCGTTTAATTGATTTTCTGAAAATATAGAAAAATAAATGCGATTTTAGCGACAACTAACTTGAAAAATAGCGGCGTAAAAATAGGAAGAGAGAGAAAAAGCGGAAACAGGCAATCACAATCACCGAAATACGCATTAAGTTATTTAACTGTATGTTTTTTGTTGTTTTTGTTTTTTTTATGTTGCGATTTATCGCTATTTTATATACATTGACGCCCGTTCGAATTATTAATTCACTACATTGACGGCTGATATTTTGCAAATAAAAGGCTGGCTTTGATCCGTTTTTGAGAAGGATAAAGAACGTGATAGGAAATAGGGATTATTCAACAAGTGTACTGTCTGGTGAAGGGGATAGCGATTATGAGAAGTATATGCGCATTCCTACGCTGCTCAATTTGCAAGTAACGCCAGAAAAGATGCTCCACCGCGATGAATTATTGTTTCAGGTGGTTCATCAATCTACTGAGCTTTGGCTGAAACTGAGCAATAGTGAGTTGGCTGAAGCGATAAAAAAGCTATCCAAGAAAGACTTTGTTGCTGCAACCGAGTTAATTAAGCGATCCAGCTATCCTATTGAGTTAATTACTAAGCAACTCGAAATGTTCAAATACATGACTCCGTATGACTTTCAGAAAGTAAGACCTGCATTAGGCAACGGCTCAGGCTTCGAATCTCCAGGCTGGAGGCGGTTGCAATCAGTTGGGCGGGAACTCCATCAAACTTTTATTCGTATTGTTAAGTCTATGAGTATCGACCTGATGGGCGTTTATACCGAGGAAGACAAGTCGCCGCTTTATTTCCTAATGGAAGAAATGGTGAGCTGGGATGAAATGGTCAGTTTATGGCGCAGCAGACATTATAAAATCGCAGTACGTACTATCGGACTTAACACGATAGGCACCAAGGGAACTCCGGTTGAAAAACTGACGGTGCTGATGAATAAGCAATTCTTTCCAGAACTGTGGGAATTGCGTACCGAAATGACTAATACAAACAGTTATTAGTCGCTATGTATTCACCTCAAGCATTTCGGGACAATTATTTTAGCGGGCTGCATGGCCTTGTCCATCTTGCCAGTTGTAGTATTTCTCCTCGTTCTCAGTTCCTTGATGCAGCGATGGAAACGATGCTAGGTGATATGGCAAAAAATGAGCTGGCGTGGGTGTATTTCGAGCAGCAAACCGAACAGGCCAGGCGCTTGTTTGCTGAGTTTATAGGCGCAGATGCATCACAAATAGCGATTTTGCCAAACGCAACGATAGCTGCTTATCAGGTTATTTCAACGCTAGTAGCCAATTCCGGAGAACAAATTCTTTGCACGGAAGATGAATTTCCGTCTCTGTCCCATGTTTGGTTGCAACAAGCGAGTCGTGGACTCGTCACGTGTTGCATAGAAAGTCAGGTTTCAGATGAAAGTTTTGTCACCATTACCCGCGCAATGTTGGGCAGCAATACATGTTTAGTTTCAGTACCGTTAGCCAGTTTCCGCACAGGTAGACGATACCCGGTCGAATTAATAACAGAACTTGCTAATCAATTACAAGTTCCAATATTAGTCGATGCATACCAAGGACTAGGAGCTGAAAAAATTAATGTCAGTGAATTGAATTGTGATTACCTGATCTGCGGCAGCATGAAGTACATGTTAGGTTTGCCAGGTATTGCATTCCTTTATGTAAAAGATGGCATTCGTAACACCGTTGCACTGGGGCTGACTGGATGGCAAGGACGTAAAGAGCCATTTGCTTTTAACCCATCGTTGGTGGATTTCCCCGATTGCGCCAAACGATTTGAAACCGGAACTCCTGCTGTGCCCGCGCTTTATGCGGCAAGCAGCGCCTTAACTGCGCTTTTGACTTTAGATTTTGAGCAAGGTCGGCTGCATATTCAGACATTAGTTGAACTTGCTATCGACATTTTGGAAAAAGGCGACGTGACAATCGTAAAGGTCCCCGGAACATTATTTTCGGCGCATATTGCTTTTCTTGTTCCAAATGTTCCTGCATTGGACAGGTACTTAAAGCAGCACAAGATAATTACAAGCCCGCGAGGTGAGATGCTCAGACTTGCGTTTCATCACTTTAATACGGCAGACGAAGTTGTTCAAACATGTAGATTGATTTGCGCGTACTTCAAAACCCAAATATGGTGAATATAAGTTAATTATTTCAATAAATTATAATAAAAGGAAAGTTTTACTGTGCTGGATATATTAGAACTTGAGCATCCAAAATTTACTAGTTTGCTTTGTGATTACAGTGATTCAGAAAAAATCACTATTAATCTTAGCATTCACACCATATTGCGGTTTGCCAAGGAAAATAAAACAACCTTCCCATATCAGGATGTTGTTCGCATGTATCATAAGACAGGTAAACATTTCGTTCCTGAATATTTTCTCGAGCTGTTGAATATTACTAGAAAAGAGTACGCAAAATTAAACCGTGAGGAAATCGAACAAGTCACACGTTTTTTGAATGTCTTGTTGGATAAATACGACGGTACTTATGACTACCGCTCTTATCTGGCGCTTGAACTGTTAAACATGCCTGATGACCAGACAGAGATTAAAGCATACTCAGAAGCGCAATCCCACATTGACCGTATGACGTTACTGCTTACGGCGGATCTACTTAAATTTGAACTTGGCGGGTTAGAAACAGAGGAAAATTTTAGACATCAGTTGCCAGAACGTACTTTAGTTGAAAAACGTTGTGCTATGGCTCTAAAAGCGGTGACTCCATACGTACAACGGGCTAAGTTGTCCTATATTTCATCGGAATATGTTATCGAATCAGCAAAACATTTTATTGCCGCAGTAGAGCAAAGGAAGACACACAACGATGAGCAAATGCTGATGACAACTAATTTACCCGTCTATCTCATTCACGACGAATATATGTTCATTCGGGTCTTACAAACGTTCGAATACACTTTCTCTTGGATTGCAGTTGGTTTGAGGGAGGCAATTGAAGCTTGCGCTGATTCGCCTAGCCAGACAAGTATTCTGGTCGAAAGTTGCGAGAAAAAAATTAAAGAAGCCATCGGTTTTTTCCATTTATTGTCTTCTATGCGTGCAGAATCCTTTAAGGTGTTTCGTGCATATACTGAAGGCGCAAGCGCGATCCAATCAAGAAACTACAAGCGTATTGAATCACTATGCAGACAACCGGATGAGGATCGGTTGAACTCTATTGCTTACGGCTCTGTCCCTGAAGTTCAAGAAAAACTGTTGGCGCGGCCAAATAACTTAGACCTTGCATTAAGTCAAGCGCAACAGAGTGGTCGTTTCAATAGCAACGACTTTGGTGAGGTCAAACAAGCCATGAAAAGTTTTGCTACGACGCTGAAACGTTGGAAGCAAACCCATTATGGTCTTGCGATGAAGATGTTGGGTGAGGGCTCGGGTACTGGTTACACGGAAGGCACTCCTTATTTGGCTTTTGTCAAAGACATCCCTGTTTTTGAAACCCAGCTTGATGAGTAGATTACTAAGATGAATAGTTCAAATAAAACCAAGATTGCTATTATTGGCGCAGGTCCAGTTGGCCTGATTTTATCAGCTCGACTGGCTTCATTCGGTATTACGAGCATCGTGATGGATAAAGCCTCTTATCTGCTTCGAAAAGGTTCTAAAGCCTGCCTGATCCACGGTGATGCGCTAGAAGTACTTGATAAAGTCGGATGTGGAGAACAGATTGCAAAAGAAGGGATTCATTGGCGGATAGCGCACACCTATATTCGAAATGTTGAAAGGATCACCCAAGAATACCCCGAACGCCCCGGTTATGGTGAATTTGTCAATATTTCCCAATACCGTATAGAGCAAGAGCTCGTTAAGCTGTTGGAAGCTAATCCCTTATGTGAACTCAGGTGGTCAAGTGAAGTCGTTGGTTATTCACAACAACAGGACAAGGTTAAGCTAGAGGTAAAACACTGTACCGAAACGGAGACCCTAGAATTTGATTATGTAATTGCCTGCGATGGAGTTAGAAGCACGTTACGCGATCTGACAGGGGTTAACTTTACCGGATACACTCACCAAGATCGTTTTTTAGTTACTGATATTAAAGCAAATATTGCTTTAACCAAAGAACGTCACTTTCATTTTGATCCTCAGTTTAATCCAGGCCGTCAGTTGGTGATGCATCCTCAGCCCGACAATATATGGCGCATCGACTGGCAATTGCCTCCAGATGCGGATATTGAAGCTGAAAAGAAAAATGGCCAACTAGACAAGCGTATCAAGTCTGTCATCGGTGATATTCCGTATCAGATTGACTGGATCAGTACCTATCGTTTTAACCAGCGAGTCGTGGAGAAGTTCAGACTCAATCGACTGTTTTTTGCTGGTGATGCGGCTCACTCATTTCCACCTTATGGCTCTCGCGGCATGAACAGCGGGATTCAAGACGCAGACAACCTGGCATGGAAATTGGCGCTAGTAATTAGAGGAAGCGCAGGGGATGAATTGTTGGATACTTATCATGAGGAAAGGTTCCTTGCAGCGAAAGAGAATTTGAGACTGACGGAAGCCACGATACAGTTCATGGTCCCGCCAACACCTTTGAAGCAAATCTGGCGTGACACCGTGCTGCGAATTTCAGAAGTCTGGAAACCGTTTCGTAAGCAAGTGAATCACGGGAAAATGACAGAACCTTTTACCTACGAATCTTCTAGTTTGATTGATTATAACCATCGGACACCCTATGTCGGTGCGTTCGCGCCGGATGTAGTGGTTTATATCGACGGAGAAAAAAGCCGCTTACGTAAGTTGTTCGGAGAAGGGTTTGTTTGTCTTTTTTGCGCAGATCCAAATAAGGTGAAGCAGTATTTAAATAAGCAAAGCCACACCTATAATGGTTTGGATTTTAGTTTGGTTGCTGCTGTACCAAAAGGATATTTCTCGCCAAAAGTGGATGAGAGACTTATCAGTGTTACTTACGACGATATTCTGTTTTTTGAAACTCTGACAGAAAAACAAGATTCATTGTTTGTTATCCGTCCTGATGGCCATTTAGCCGGACATTACCTGCTTGATAACGCACCGTCTCTTAGTTTAATCCTGGAAAAAGTCAGCGGTACTGATTCCTTAACGTTTCAGCGTGAAGCATCATAAACGGAGATTAACTTATGTCGTCTACCCACAATACGCCAGAATTCGCATGGCTAAATGGTGAATGCGTGCCTTGGGAAAAGTGTACCTTACATGCCAGAACGCAGGGCGCTTTTTGGGGCGCAAATGTTTTTGAAGGTGTGCGAGTCTATTGGAATAAAACGGATAAGCAAATGTATATGTATCGGATACGAGAGCATATCAAGCGCCTGCGCGATTCCATGAAGTGTGTTGACATGCCTGTCACTTTCACAGATCAAGAGATTGTTGAAGCTTGCATCGACCTAGTACGAAAAAACAACTTTAAGCGACATGTGCATCTGGTTATCGCTCCTTATTTTGCGATGGGGAAAAACTTCGATCCGCTTATTTATACCGAAGACACTGGTATGCATATTACAGCATTACCTATGCCAAGGTCTGCGCGTTATGAAACAGGGATGACGGCTTCGTTTTCAACTTGGAGACGAATCAGTGACGATTCAATGCCACCGAGGATTAAAACAGGAGCAAATTACCATAATAGCCGCTTAGCTCAGCATGAAGCGATGCGAAATGGTTTTGATACTGCGTTTTTTCTAAATCACAGAGGCACTGTGGCTGAAGGCCCTGGATCTTGCATCATGATGGTCAAAAATAACCGACTGATCACGCCGCCAGGTTCAGCAGGCGTACTTGAAGGGATTACAGTAGACAGCATTATAAGACTAGCGAAGGATAAGTTTTCGGTTGAATGTGAACGAAGAGAAATTGATCGTACCGAGTTGTATTTGGCTGATGAAGTTTTCACCTGTGGCACTCTCGCTGAAATCGTTCCTGTGATTAGTGTTGACCGAAAGTCTATTGGGGACGGGCGTCCAGGTTTGATGACCCGTAAGCTTCAGGTTGCTTATGAAGACGAGGTGATGTCGAATTCGGCATCTGAATATTCAACCCCTGTCTATTAAACCCATAATGAGAATAAGGAAATCTTAATACTATGACATCTTCAATCTATGCGAAGTTCATGCAGGGGAAAGTTGAGGTATTTGACCTTACAGCGCCGTTGTCAACGGAAACACCTGTGATCCGTTTGCCGCCTGAACGAGGGCAACCTTGGCCTTTTAAGTTGGAAAAAATAAGCCGTTATGACGAAAAAGGCAAAGAAGTTTATTGGAATAATATCCAGATGTCCGAGCATACAGGGACTCATTTTGATGCCCCTGTTCATTGGCGGTCAGGTAAAGATTCTATCGATGTCTCAAGTGTACCTCCTGGGCACTTGGTCGCGCCTGCCGTTGTAATTGATGTATCTGATCAAGTAACAGCCCCAGATTTTTTACTCGAACGTGAACATGTCGATCAATGGTGCGAAGTCCATGGACCTTTACCTGAAGGTGGTTGGTTGCTATTCCGCTCAGGTTGGGACAGTCGAGACTCAGATGCTGATACCTTTCTTAATCATGGCCATACTCCAGGGGTAAGTGAAGCTTGTGCAAAATGGTTGGCTGAGCAAACACCAATTATAGGTATCGGGGTGGAGACTGTTGGAACCGACGCAGGTCAAGCCGGAAAATTTGAACAACCTTACCCCGTACACTGGTACTTTCATGGGGCGGGAAAATATGGCCTGACTCAGTTGAAGAACCTAGCAAAGTTACCGCCAACAGGTGCAGTGATCATGATAGCGCCGCTTCCCATCGTTGGTGGTTCAGGAAGCCCTTGCAGGGTGTTGGCGCTTGTTGAATAACACAAAGTTAATTTGCGAAGAGTTTTTAAGGAAAAGTCGATGTATTCAAAGTACTGCTTGTTACTAGGAACAGAGAAAAACAGATTTCGTGCATTGGTTGCTACGGCTAGGGCAACCAACATGAAAATAGCGATCATGGCCCCAAGTGGTTATGTTAATGGAAACCGTTACGCTGATCTAGTGATTGAGGGTAACCCAGAAAACATTGAACAAGCTCTGGTTGCAGTACAGGCCTTTGCCGAGCGAGAAGGAATGCAACCGGGCGCAGTTGTTCCATTGACAGAAATGACGATAGCCCCGGGAGCTCGTATCGCTCAGTACTATAATTTAAATTATTTGTCTGAAAAAGCGCTGACATTAACCCGCAACAAATTTGAAATGCGTAAGGCTGCACATGCAGGTGGGTTGAACGTTCCGAAGTTTGCACGTTTTAATCACCTTGAGCAGCTAGCGACCCTTGCTGAAGATTTTCCTTTTCCAGCAGTTGTAAAGCCGACCAACGCTGGGGGTAGTGAAGGTGTAACCTACGTAGCTAGCAAAGATGATTTGGCTAGTGCTTTTGCTAACTTGCGTCGAGTGACCGAAAATTATGGTAGTAAGTTTGGTATGGCAGATAACGACTATCAGATAGAACAGTTTGTCGATGCTAGAATTGAGCTTTCGGTTGAAGTACTAAATACCAAAACTGGAAGACGTGTATTGGCAGTGACCGATAAAGAACTGACCCCGTTGCCTCATTTCGTTGAAATCGGCCATTCCTTACCTAGTATAGAATCTGATAACGAAGCGCTTAAACAAGCAGCGCTTAAAGCCTGTGAAGTCTTGGATGTTGAACATGGTATAGCTCATGTTGAATTTATGATTGATCACAGTGGCAAGATTTACCTACTGGAGTTGAATGCGCGTACTCCAGGCGGCGGCATTCCTGAAATATTCGAGAAAATAGCCGGAGTGAATATGCTCGAGCTTCACTCTCGCTCTTATCTATACGATGAAGTTGAAGTACCTGCATATCACATGTCTGGACTAGCTGCGATTGGATTTATGAAAGCTAAGCAAGGAACGATTGAGCGAATTAAGTTGCCGGCTCAGCACGAGTTACCAAAAGAGGCGTTTGGACTACAACTTTGGACATCCGAAGGAGCTCGGGTCAATCCACTATACAGCAACGCAGAACTTGAGGGTTATGTTGAATTCTTCTGGCCAGACTATGAGCTAAATGGAAAACCGAAAGAGTACCTGATGCTTACACAACAATTGACTGAACAAATTTTCGAAATGGGTGAAAGCTAATGAATATACTTATTTTACACCGAGTTAGGTATGTTGACGTACTTTACCATCAGTCCATCGATCACGAACTACATAATGTTTACTACATTGGTATCGAAGAAAATCTGAATGAAATCCCTGCCGATCTACGTTGTACAAAAATAGTAAGACCCGGCGTGGATGCTGTACACAAAGAAGTCCTCGAACAAATAGAAAATCTTGATGTTTGCTTTGATCACGTTGTTTCAATTAATGAGTTTGAATTGATTGAGGCTGCCTTGATACGAGAAAAGCTCAACATTGCGGGCCCTAAAGTGGCCGATGTCGAAAAAGTTCGAAACAAAATTGTGATGAAACACTGTGTTGGCGCTGCAAATATTCGTACTCCGCAGTACATGTCTTTGTCCGATTTTATGAACTCAGAACGACTAGCGATTCTTCCCTCTTCACAAGTTATTTTGAAGCCTCTGGATGGCGCTTCGTCAGTTGATGTGGTCAAGTTTGACAGTCAGAAAGTTTTGGAACAGGCGCTTATAGATCGCACAACTGGAATTGTGGCTCTTGATAAAGAAACACCTGAACGGATTGAAAACTTTGAAGTTGAAGAATTTGTATCTGGTCCTGTATTGCATATCGACGGCATGATCCGTAACGGACAAATAGAGATGATTGTCGTCAGCCAATATATCAATACGTTGCTGGATTTTGCCAACGGCTATCCAGCAGGGTCTGTGCAGTTAGAAACCACGGAAGAGATGAAAACTTGGGTGCTTCAAATCTTAAATGCGGTTGATATATCTTTGGGGGCGTTCCACCTTGAAGCGATTCAAACAGATACAGGGCCGGTGTTTCTTGAAGTCGCTCATCGTATCGGGGGAGCTAGAATAGCTGAAACGTTGACGCTACAGACAGGGATTCATCCATCGATACTGGAACTTGGATTGTTGCTAGACCCAGACTTCAAATTCGAACTTAACTATGATACCGGGTACAAATATGCGTGGTTTATTGTGCCTGGACACCAGCTGCCAGGAAACTATGGCTTGGTGTCGGGGCATGAGTTTCTTTATGGCAAGGAAGAGATTGTAATGCTGAATCAGCTTACGATGCAACAACCTTTAGTCAAAGCGGTTACTTATAAAGAAAGTGAAATTCCGTTAGCCGGATTATTAAAAGCCAAATCCGCTAAAGAACTAACAGATCTGATTGATAGGTTGTTTGGACAGTTACAACTAATATCTGTCGATACTCCTTTGCCTTACAGCGAGTGTATACCCCAGAAAAAGAAACACGTTCTTGTGATTGGCAATGTTCGCCAACCTCATAAGACACTGGAAGCACAGGGATATGCTATTTCTTGGATGTATAAAAAAGTACCTAATTTTACGCATGCGACTGAAGATCACAATCGTTGCGAGCGAATATTAATGTACAGCAACGAGTCTGCAACTCAGTTAATCAGTTTAGCGCGTTCAATTGATCAACTACAAAAAATCGATTCAGTTGTGTCTTTTCATGATGGAGCCCAGCTTGATGCATTGACTATTGCAAATGCTCTAGAGCTACCTTTTAGTTTGTCAATGGGGGCTATAGTCAACACGAGAGATAAACAATTAAGTCGCCGGATTTTACGCGAAAAAAACCTGACAGAAGTGCAATCGGCGATAGCGGAGAATGAGCAAGATTTACATGATTTTTTCAAGCTTTATCCACAAATAGATAAAGTTATCGTTAAACCAGTTGCTGGTACAGGTAGTGAAAATGTTCGATCGCTAGAACGTAAAGAGCTTGAAACCGCTAACTTAGACAACGTTTACCCTGTGCTGGTGGAACAGTTTGTCGAAGGTCGCGAATTCAGTGTCGAAGCATTCATGCAAGAAGGTAAATGCTATATTTTTGCAATCACTGAAAAATTCAAAGATGCGCAAAGCTTTATCGAGACAGGGCATTTGGTGCCTGCCCGTTTATCTAGCGATGAGCACGAGAAAATTGCTGCATTCATTGCCAAGGTGCTACCTGCTCTAGGGGTTGTGTCGGGTATTACGCACAGCGAAATTATGTTGGGTGAAAAGATAGAGCTAATAGAAACACACACTCGAGTAGGCGGAGATAGAATTTTTGACCTGGTACAGATGACGACAGGAATAGATATGTATCGTCTGCAAGCTCTGCAAAGTTTGGGTTTGCCTATCGATGAAGACGAATTAACACCAAAACTAAACGGTAAACATGCGTGTATCAAATTTAAACTCAACGATCATCCTGGGAAAAAGGTTATTCGAGTGAACGGCGAGGAAGAAATCAAAAATTGGAGTGGTGTTGAAGATGTATCTATCACTCATCAGGCAGGTGAAGTATTGCCCCAAATAGGAAACAGCTTCGACCGCTCAGCCTCAGTGTTGGTGTTGTGCGACAGTGCTGAACAGGCGCTAAGTATTGCAGAGGAAGCCATTCAGAAACTTGAATTTGTTGTAGGTAAGTAGTGTAACCATAGGTTCATCCAAGTACTTAGTACTGTATCTAACTGAAGGGAAACATGAATGAAGTCGTTAGCAATTGCAGAGTTGTTCATCAATATAGGTAAAGCTATATTGCTACTGAGCTTTGCCAAATTTATGTATGATGAAACAGGTCAAATATGGCAAATAAGCTTAATTTTCATCGCTGAAATCTTGATCTCAACCATTTTACCAATATTGGTTGGCAAGTCGGTTGATAACCAAGGTATTAAAAAGGTGCTTATTGGTTCAGCCGTTTGTCATGTTGTCTTTTGTTTGGCAGGTGTATTGGCATTGACGCAATTGGGCATGTCTGTGTCGATTTTATTGCTAATATCGGTGTTTTTGAGTTTTCTTGGGCCAATTTCAAAAATGGCCTTATTCAGTGTTACACCACTTCTTTCTCAACATGATCGCTTAGAAAAAGATAACGGTACACTGACTTCCGCATTTCAGGGCGGTCAGTTGATTGGTATGGCCTTATCTGCTTGGTTGCTGGATAAATTTGACTTTATAGCAATTTTGATATTTGTCGTCTGTCTATATAGTGCCGCGAGCTTTTTTTACTGGCGAGCAACAGCCAATTTGACGTTAGCTGAGTCTCCTTCAGATATAGATAAACGTGAAGATCCAGAAAACCTGTGGCAGTTGTTTAAAGCTAGTAAACCCTACATGCGCTATTTTGTTCTAAGTAATTTTGACTTCGTCACTGTAGCCATATTCAACATTATGCTGGTTTCCGTCGTCAGTCAGGCATTTGACGGCAGCACATACTGGCTTGCCGGATTAGATGCCTCATTCGCTATTGGTGCGTTTGTTGGTGGCGCTGTTATTGCGAAGCAAATAAGGAACAAAAGTACTTCTCTAAGCGATGTTATCGCTATTCAGGTCGCTTTTCTAATCTATCTGGGTTTATGTTTTACAGAACAGGCGGTCTATTTGATGCCGCTCGCGATTGTGAGTATCGGTTTGTTTCAAAGTTACTCAGGTATTTACTGGCGCACACTGCTACATAAACAGCTGCCATCTCACATGATAGGTAGGCTAAGTAGTATTAAGTATATCGTATCCTCAGTGCATATCGGGATTGTCGCCATGGTGGTCTCTTACGCACATGAATTAGGCTTCCAATACGCACTTGCAACCGCAGCTGTAATTACTATTGGTCAAATTTTATTTGTTGCAATCAGCATAAAACAATCACTAGCCATTGAAAGCAAATCCTCATCTTAGATGGACAAATGGCTCACTCTTAAAAGTTAGGGAAAAAATAAATGTTCAATATACAAGCAGTAATCAAAGAGCATGTAGTTGAAAATAAAAGGGAAAGCTTATGGAACTATCTGGAAGAACGTCCCAATTACTTGATGCTAGATAAAAATGAGAATCACCATCCAATGGATGAAGATCTTTTTGAAGCGTTTCGAGCCTCATTAAAACCAGAGCATTTGTGTAATTATCCGGTGCTAAATAACTTATATAAAAAAATAGCCGAACTGGTTGGCGTTGAAGAGCGCAACATCTACCTCGGCTCGGGTTCAGACTTGGCGATAAAAGCATTATTTGATGCATGCTTAAGAGAGGGAGACCATGTGGTTTTACATAACCCTTGCTACTTTATGTTTGAAAACTACGCAAAGTATGCTGGGGTATCAATCTCGTCCACACCGGTCACCGAAGATTGGAAACCTGATGTAGCGGCTATTATCGATGCAGTCAAAGAAAATACTAAATTAGTGGTTGTAGAAGATCCGAGTGGTTTTGTCGGCACGCGTTTATCTTATTCCCAAATGCATGGCTTGGCTGAAGCGCTTTATAACAAGGGTGTGTTGCTGCTGATTGATGAAGCCTATCTATATGTAGAAGGAAAACAAAGCGCAAACCTGAATATCTTGCAGAAATTTCCGAACGTTATTTTGGCACAAACTCTTTCTAAAGCTCATGGATTGGCAGGAGCAAGAGTCGGCTTTTTGATCGGAGAGACAGAGTTAATCGGCCATATTTCAAATGTCAGACCGCTATATGAGATTAGTGCGTTATCGGCATGGGCTGCGGAATGGCAGCTAGATCATCCTGAAGTGCTTGAACGTTTTCAGGAGAAGATGAGGCAGGCAAAAGCCTATATGATAGAAGCTTTAACCGAAAGAAAACAGACTTTCAAAGATACTCACGGCAATTTCATGTTGGTACAGTTTGCCGGATACGATTCAAAAGAGATAGAACAATTGTTTCAAGAGCAGGGTATTTTAATCAGACGTCCGTTTGAACAGAGTAATTTAAAAGGTTGGCTGAGAGTAACCATTTCACAGCTCGAACATTGCGAAAAATTTATTTCGGCACTTGATATCGTTGTAGACAAATTGAACTTAAAAAAAATTTGATGAAGAGGGAATCATGACAGAGAAGGCCAGAGCCGTAGGGATCAACCATGTGTCTATTGAAGTTGGTAACATTAATGAAGCCGCTGCATTTTATGGTGCGCTTATGCGCATTAAACCCGGGCCGTTATCAGAGACTGAGGGATCGATTGAACTGGGTGATCAGTTTATTGCCTTTACTTGCAGCCAAGGAGAACAAGCTCACAAACCAGGTCACTTTGGGTTCGTTGTTGATGATAAAGAAAAGGTTCGTGAGGCATTAAAGCAATTCAATATTGAACCTTTGCCTGGCCGATTTTTGGGTTTTCTGGATCCTTGGGGCAATCATATCGAAGTGGTCAGCTACGAGAATATTAAATTTACTAAGTCTCCTGGTGTTCTCAATGGTATGGGATTAGCAGACTTGAAGAAAAACGACCATGCACAACGGGAGCTTGAAGAACAAGGTTATAGTGAGCCTTTGTCTTCTTTGAACTCATAAGATTCAAGCAATGTATATACAAAAAGTATTTGAAGAAAATCGAATCTCTGTTTTGCATGACTTGATAGAGCAAAACCCTCTGGGGGCTTTGACCGTCTATGGCAGTTATGGATTGAGTGCTGATCATCTGCCTTTTACTTTAGATAGGCATGGTTTAGAGCTAGGCGTGCTGAAAACACACATTGCACGCGGAAATCCTTTGCACAAAAGCGTGGCTGAAACTAATGAAGTGATGGTTATTTTCCAAGGACCAGACGCTTATATTTCACCTGGTTGGTTACCTAGACGACATATCAATGGTCGAGTTCAACCTAGTTGGGCTTACACGGCAGTTCATGCCATGTGTTCCATCAAGTTTATTGATGATGACAGTTGGATAAAGGCGCATTTTGAGCAATCCGTTAATTGTTTTGAAGCAGGATTACCGGATCCATGGCAAGTCGCAGAAGCACCGAAAGATTTTATAGACGGCTTAAAACAGCATGTCGTTGGGATCGAGCTGACTATTCACAATCTACTGGGAAAAAGGCAGTTGATGCAGCAACGTAACATTGATGACCGCTTAGCCATTATAGAAGGCTTGCGTACTCAATCCGATCCTAGTGCACATCAGGTCGCAAAACAAATAGCACAAACCATTGAAAATTAAAAAAGAAAGGTAAAAACATTATGAATAATCCTACTATTAATGACTTATCTGAAACTTGTAGTGCAATTGTGTCGCAGCAGGCGCCGCTTCACGTTGTAGAGGCGGCTTTACAAGCAGCTGAGACAGAAAATAAAGAAATTGGTCAGCACTATGCTAAATATCTTTGTGACCGAGCGGTTATTACTACTATAGCCGAACCAAAACTTGAGGTATTTGCTTCTTACATGAAACAACACGGCTATACGGTATTAACTTATGACGAACTACAGCAATTGAAACAGCGTTACCCATATCACTGGTCTTTAGAGCTCAATCAGGATGGGTCGGGTGAAATTAAAGATCCTAAAGCCGATTTTCATAAATCATTTAAATTCGTGAAAGAACTGCTAGCATAGCGCTTGAACGACGACTGCGTATTTTCGTCCATGGAGATCACCCAATAACGGCGTTTTTCAAGGCAGTGATCTCCATCGTGGTAATACGCAAGGGTTATTGGTATAAGAAAATATAACCGGAAATGCGTTATCATCTTGCATTGTTATAATATTAGCCTGTAAGTCTAGTAAATAGCTTTCGTTATTTTTCCAGCATATTGGTCCAAAATCAGCGTAACCTGTATTTTTAGAAAAATCCCATGATAAATTTGTATTATTGCCTTTGGCAGGATCGTTATTGACTTTTGTATGTTTCCAAAATATACCTTCATCTATTCCTCTTACTTCACATGTTCCTCCAGTATTAAGACCAATTAGTGTCAGATTTGCCTCTGGTTTGATTCCCTGAAACGCTGTAGGTTTTCCTTTTTCATCAAACGCTATAGGGTTATTGAATATAATATCACCTATTATTTCTAACTTGATTGTTGGATTACCGGGTGATGTTGGACCATAATCGCATTGACTAGGAGTTCCTGGTTCAGGATTTGCTCTATTCAAGCAAACGATTACCGATTGCGTTTTTGGGTTCTTTACATGAGTTGGTGCATGGTTCTTCATTGTGTGAGGCTGAAAATATTGAAAAGGATTTTCAAGGTTTGTCAGTGTATTTGACTTAACTAATACTGGGCCACTAGTGAGAGGTTTCCCGTTTTTTTCCCTTGGAAAGCAGCAACAGATTGAATAAATCCAAGTTTCTTCAAGTCAGCAAGATTATATCCCCCAGTGCTTATTGAAAAATCTCGTATTTCTGTGTCTCTTGCATTTCCATTTGTGCGTATGAGTGTTTTTTTGATCTTCCCATTTTTGTCTGTGCTAAAAATGGAGAGAATCGATGTCTGTTTAGTCTCAGTTTTAATGGTATCTAGGGGCTGCTGACGTTTTGAGAGGGCTTATTGAACAGCATGATGATTGGGTATAATTGCTTTCGCCAAAAACCAACCATGCCTTACCATCATGCCGAGAACCATGTTATCAAAACCCCTATGGAATACGCTAGCTGTATTCATGCAACATAGTGGGCTTATTTATCACAAAGAAGAACATCACCTGACCTTTGAAGGGAGCCTTTACCGCATGAGAACCGGTTGTCCCTGGCGGGATTTACCGCCTGAATTTGGGAAATGGAATACCGTCTTTCGACGTTTTAATGAATGGGCAAAGAAAGATATTTTTAATTTAATATTTAAATTGTTATCTGAATATTCTGATACAGAGTGGCTGTTCATTGATGGGAGTATTGTGCAGGCTCATCAACACAGTGCAGGCGCGGCTTCTAAAGAAAATGAATCGATAGGAAAAAGTCGGGATGGATGGTCAACCAAGATCCATTTGGCCGTGGACAGTGACGGTTTACCTGTGCATTTTGAGCTTTCCGGTGGTCAAACACACGACATCGTTCATGCTGAAAGTCTGGTGTCTCAGTCACCGCCATCGGATTTTGTGATTGCGGATAAAGGTTACGATAGCGAAGCCTTCAGGCTTATCGTGAGACAACAAGGCGCAACGCCGGTCATTCCCTACAAGAAAAACCGTCGAAAGGCCGATAAGCATGTTGATACATGTTTATATCGTTACCGCCACTTGGTGGAAAATGTGTTTGCCAGAATTAAACATTTTCGTGCAATAGCAACAAGATACGATAAGTTGGAACGTAATTACGCCAGTATGCTGGCTCTGGGTTTTATCATTATCTGGTTGCCTATGTGGGCTGAATAAATTATGTACCCGAAAGGTAAACAGCCCCTAGTAAGAGGAGGAAAATATATGGAATTAAAAACTTGATCTGAAACTAATTTAACCCGAATTCTGTTTAAGCCGTCACTGAAAAATCGTCTTCCGAATAGAAAACTTTCAGTGATGGCTTCTTCCATTTAAGGCAATAAGCCATCAAACCGCCTAAAACGGTCAACATAAATCCCGTTATACTTCGGTGGCGAGAATGCGCTATTTGAGAAATGGTTTTTAATTGCCCATTAATCGTTTTGATGATGAAACGCCTTGATAACATTATCTTATCCCACTCAGCCAGCAGCTGGGCTTTCATATTTCGGCGCTTTTGGGTGACGAAAGTGACGCCGGTTTTGCCTAAATCGTCTGCCAGTTCCTGACTGAGATAACCTTTATAGCCGTAAAGCGAACCCGTTAATTCTGTTGTTAATTCGCGAACAGGTTCCCGAACATCCACATTACCGGCAGTGATTTTAAGCGCCAGACCATCCCATTGAATTTTTTCCGCGCTTGGCTATCCCCGCAAAGACCTTATGTCGAGGAATGCAAATGTTATGGCAGACATTCAAACGGGTGGAATCAATAAAAGCAACGCCTGTGGGTTTTCCTTTTAATTGCGTCAGATAGCTGCATAGTGGCACCAAAACGGAAGGGGCCACACTGACAAAACGGGGATAGTTGAGTAAGGTGGGAAAATCGTTGTGGTGATATTTCCAAATATGTTCTAAATAAAAATGTTTAAAATCCCGGTGATGCGACCGATGAAAAAGGATCAAAATGGTCATGATTTCACTGGGAAACATGTGACCTTGTCGGCGGCGTAAACGATGCCCGCTATCGAGACAAAATTGTTCCCATTGAAGGATGAAAAAACGGCAAAAATCATCGACATCACAGAAAATTTCAACTAAGTTGTCCATAGCCTGTTCCACCTCGGAGCTATTTCGGCATGCACCAAAACACTGCTCCTGGAACAGGCTTCATGTCAATTTCTTATCCAGAATTCGGGTAATTTAGAATCTTTGGAGAATGCTATTCTGGGAAGGCCAAAATAATTTGCTGGCTCTGTAGGCGAGTTTTCTAATTCAACCGGTTTTCTGCTCTCAACTTTTAGCTTTTTCATAAGCTCTATATCTTTAAAAATATCAGAATGTTTCTGCTTTGTAGTACCATGTGAATGTAATAATGCGATATTGGTCATTACCTGCTGGTACGTGCAGTTTTTCTGTTGTGTAAAATATTTTTACACAATTATTGTTGGACTGTGTAACTTAAGATACTAAGTCGTTTAGCTGAGTTTGAAGAGATTTATTGTTAAGAGGGAAGTTTAGTTCTCTAGCTGCGTGTCATTATGCTATCTGAATGACAGCTAAATGGTGGTGATCTCACTGTTAATGCAAAGTTAATAATAATATTTTCTTAAGGATCAAAATAACAAGTTAATTTTAAAAGTCATTTTACATCAATATAGAAATCAATATTTATCTAAATAAACAAATAATTAACAATATATCAACCAAAATGAAATAATAGACAAAGTAATTAACACTAACCAGAAAAAGATACCTAAAATCAAGTTATTACTATAGCATTATTGTTTTAATTTGCTTAAATTGACTTGGATCAAGTTAATTCCCATTAAACAATGACCGCAATTCTTGACCTATATTCAGAATTCTAATCTGAATCACGTAAAACCTATTTATTGTATGGGAATATAAGCGTACTATACTATTAGTCTAATTAGTTTTTAATTTACTTGGTTATGAGTTGTTATTTTAAAGGCATTTATTGCTGGTAGTTACGAGGCTTCCACATGAGTACTTTGAGAAAAGTGCTTATATGAAGTCAGGTTGCCGCAAGTCGGTGTCTTCCTGCTAGGAGCAAGGAGTCAAGATGTTTGATATTGTCGAACTGTCACGATTACAGTTTGCCTTAACTGCAATGTATCACTTTCTATTCGTTCCACTAACGCTTGGTATGGCGTTTTTGCTGGCGATCATGGAAACGGTATATGTGCTCTCTGGTAAACAAATTTATAAAGATATGACAAAATTCTGGGGCAAGTTATTTGGTATTAACTTTGCTCTGGGGGTTGCAACAGGGTTGACTATGGAGTTCCAGTTCGGGACTAACTGGTCATATTTCTCTCACTATGTCGGTGACATTTTCGGTGCGCCTCTGGCGATTGAAGGCCTGATGGCGTTCTTCCTGGAGTCTACATTCGTAGGCTTGTTCTTCTTCGGTTGGGATCGTCTCAGTAAGACACAACATCTGGCGGTAACTTGGTTGGTCGCATTAGGATCTAACTTCTCTGCACTTTGGATTTTGGTTGCTAACGGTTGGATGCAAAACCCAATTGCTTCTGATTTCAACTTTGAAACCATGCGTATGGAGATGGTAAGTTTCTCTGAACTGGTGCTGAACCCGGTTGCTCAGGTGAAATTTGTTCATACCGTTGCCGCGGGTTATGTGACAGGGGCGATCTTCGTTCTCGGTGTCAGCTCTTACTACCTGCTTAAAGGCCGTGATATTCCATTTGCTAAGCGTTCATTTGCGATTGCTTCAAGTTTTGGTATCGCCGCTGTGCTGTCTGTTATTGTGTTGGGTGATGAATCTGGTTACGAAATGGGCGACGTACAGAAGACTAAGCTGGCCGCCATCGAAGCTGAATGGGAAACTCAGCCACCTCCGGCCGCTTTTACACTGATAGGTATCCCGGATCAGGATAAAATGGAAAACAAATATGCCATTCAGATCCCTTATCTTATGGGGCTGATTGCTACCCGTTCTGTTGATACTCCGGTCATTGGCCTGCGTGATCTGATGGACCAGCATGAGCAGCGTATTCGTAATGGTATAAAGGCTTATCATCTGTTGGAAGAATTGCGTGCAGGTAACACAGACCCGACTGTTCGTACAGCATTCAATGAAAATAAACAAGATCTGGGTTATGGCATGTTGCTGAAACGTTATACCAGCAAAGTGACTGATGCCAGTGAAGAACAGATCAAAGCAGCCGCAAAAGATTCTATTCCTCGGGTTGCACCGCTCTATTTTGCATTCCGTATCATGGTTGCAGCAGGTTTCCTGATGTTACTGTTGATCGGTCTGGCGTTTTGGAGTGTTATCCGTGGCCGCATTGGTAAACAAAAATGGTTGCTACGCGCAGCACTGTACAGTATTCCATTGCCGTGGATTGCCATAGAATCAGGCTGGTTTGTGGCGGAATATGGTCGTCAACCGTGGGCAATTGGTGAAGTTCTGCCAACTGCGGTGGCGAGTTCCAATTTAACTGCCGGCGATATCTTGTTCTCTATGGCGCTGATTTGTGGCCTTTATACCTTATTCCTGATTGCAGAAATGTTTTTGATGTTCAAATTTGCCCGCCTTGGCCCAAGTAGCCTGAAAACGGGTCGTTACCATTTTGAACAGAAAACAACTTCAGCACCCGATGCTCAGTAAACAGGAGTCCACTTATGTTTGATTATGAAGTACTACGATTTATATGGTGGCTACTGATTGGTGTATTGCTAATCGGTTTTGCGGTAACTGATGGTTTTGATATGGGAGTCGGTATCCTATTACGTATCATCGGCAAAAACGATACTGAGCGTCGCATCATGATTAACTCAGTGGCGCCGCATTGGGATGGTAACCAGGTTTGGCTGATTACTGCCGGTGGAGCGCTGTTCGCCGCATGGCCGATGGTTTATGCCGCGGCATTCTCTGGCTTCTATGTTGCTATGATCTTGGTGTTATCTGCGTTGTTCTTTCGTCCGGTTGGTTTTGATTACCGCTCCAAACTGGAAAGCCGCAAGTGGCGTAACATGTGGGATTGGGGAATATTTGTCGGTAGCTTTGTTCCACCATTAGTTATCGGTGTGGCATTCGGTAATTTATTACAGGGGGTGCCGTTTAACGTTGATTCCCAACTCCGTCTGTTCTATACCGGCTCCTTTTTTGGATTGCTCAACCCGTACGGTTTATTGGCGGGAATTATCAGCTTGATGATGATTGTGACTCAGGGGGCAACTTATCTGCAAATGCGTACTACGGGTGAGCTACGTCTGCGTTCTCGTGTCGCAACTTATCTCTGTGCGCTGGTGACAATGGTGGCTTTCCTGTTGGCAGGTGTATGGCTGATTTATGGTATTGATGGCTATGTTGTGACTGGCGGTTTGGATACAATGGCTCAGTCTAATCCGTTACATAAAGAAGTCGCTCATCAGGCGGGTGCCTGGTTGACTAACTTTAACAACTATCCGTGGTTGTGGGTACTACCGGCACTGGGTGTGGCTTCGCCTTTGCTGACGATGCTGATGACGCGTATGAATAAAGCTGGGTGGGCGTTCCTGTTCTCTTCACTGACAATTGCTGGCATCATTCTGGCCTGCGGTGTAACGATGTTCCCATTTGTGATGCCTTCAATCACTGATCCTAACGTCAGCCTGACGATGTGGGATGCCACTTCAAGCCTGATGACGCTGCGTGTCATGTCTGTAGTTGCATTGATTTTTGTCCCAATTGTTCTAGGATATACCATTTGGTGTTACTACAAAATGTTTGGGCGTTTGGATAAAAGCTTTATTGAAGATAACAAACATTCACTGTACTAAGGAGCATAAAGCATGTGGTATTTTGCTTGGATTCTCGGAACGCTCTTGGCGTGTAGTTTCGCTATAATCGCAGCCTTGGCGCTTGAGCATAATGAAGAAGAAAAAGCCGCTAAAAATGGCGAGAAGTCGTGTTGATAGATAAATATTATCGGCTAATGGATAAAGGTCCTGTACGGGGCCTTATCCTTATTATGGCATTAGTGTTTGCGGCTTGTGTATTCTGGGACCCTACTCGTTTTGCGGCTAACACCAGTTCATTGCAGATTTGGCAAAGTATTTTGCTAATATGGTCTGTATGTACAGGTGTGACTTTCGGGGTGGGTTTTCAGCCAAGAAATATTGTCTGGCGTATCTTTTTCTCTCCTCTGCCGGCATTCTTGATTTTGATTTGGGGTTTGTATCATTTCTTTGTGCGTTAATTTTGCATGTTATGGGGCTTTTAACCCATAAATTTTTTATTTGCACATTATTCCAAAGCCGCATTGTCTTAAGTATAGTGGCAGCGTTAATTCGCCTTATGTAGGATTGAAAGTGAGTAATACGTTGTTCCGGTGGCCCATTCGTATTTATTACGAAGATACAGATGTGAGTGGGATAGTTTATAATGGCCGTTATGTTGTCTTTTATGAAAGAGCACGTACTGAGATGTTACGTCAGCATGGAATTCATCAACAGCGTTTACTTGATGAACAAATTGCCTTTGTTGTTCGGCGTATGATGGTTGATTACCGAGCCCCGGCCCGGCTTGATGATATGTTGGAGGTGCAGAGTGAAATTACGGATATTCGTAGAGCGTCTTTGACATTTATTCAACGCATTGTTGATGGAAATGGAACAATTATTAACAGCGCAGAAGTTTTAGTCGCCTGCGTGAATACATCTCAAATGAAGCCAATTGCGCTTCCAAAGTCTATTGTCGCGGAGTTTAAGCAGTGACTGACATGAACATTCTAGATTTATTCCTGAAAGCGGGCCTTTTGGTGCAGCTGATCATGCTTATTTTGATCTGCTTTTCCGTTGCTTCATGGGCGATCATTATTCAAAGGACCAAAATTCTCAATGCAGCAACTCGAGAAGCGGAAGCGTTTGAAGATAAATTCTGGTCGGGTATTGAATTATCACGCTTATATAAGGAAAGTCAGTCGCGTCGAGATTCTTTAGGTGGAACAGAACAAATTTTTTATTCTGGATTTAAAGAATTTGCCCGTCTGCGCCATGCAAATAATCATGCTCCAGAAGCGGTAGTAACAGGGGCTTCGCGTGCAATGCGTATCTCAATGAATCGTGAATTGGAATCGCTGGAAAGTCATATTCCATTCTTGGGGACAGTTGGCTCAATTAGTCCATATATCGGTCTATTTGGTACAGTTTGGGGGATCATGCATGCATTTATCGCGTTAGGTGCGGTAAAACAGGCCACTCTCCAAATGGTAGCGCCGGGTATTGCAGAAGCGTTGATTGCAACGGCGATTGGTCTGTTTGCGGCGATTCCGGCAGTTATGGCATACAACCGCTTGAATCAGCGTGTTAATAAGCTGGAGCAAAATTACGATAACTTTATGGAAGAGTTTTTGGCTATTTTGCATCGTCAGGCTTTCGCTGCTGAAAATAAAGCAGAGAACAAATAGTAGGAGAGGCTATGGCACGCACTCGTAGTCGCAAGCGTGAGCTGAAATCCGAAATCAATATCGTTCCCTTACTGGACGTATTGCTGGTTCTGTTGCTTATTTTTATGGCAACAGCGCCGATTATCACTCAAAGCGTAGAGGTTGATCTGCCGGATGCGGTAGATTCTAAAACGGTTTCTAACTCTGATAATCCACCGGTAATCGTGGAGGTTTCTGGTGTTGGTCAGTACACCATGATAGTTAACCATGAACGATTGGAATTATTGCCTGAGCCGCAGATTATTGCGGAAGCGCAGGCACGAATAAAAGAGAATCCAAAAACCGTTTTCTTGATCGGTGGTTCGAAAGAAGTGCCTTACGATGAGATTATTAAGGCACTCAACATGCTGCATCAGGCAGGTGTGAAATCCGTTGGCTTAATGACTCAGCCTATCTGAGTTTGGCCGGCAGTTGCTGTTATTTGAAGATCTTGGATATCGAGCGTGGGAAAGACAAACGGGCAAAACAATAAATTAAATCGCGCTGTTATCGTTTCGGTTGTGTTGCATATTATTTTGATTGGGTTACTTATTTGGGGTTCCCTGACACGAAAAACTGAAATGGGTGGTGGTGGTCAGGATGGTTCTGTTATTGATGCTGTTATGGTCGATTCGAATGCGGTAGTACAACAGTACAATCAACAGCAACAACAACAGGCTGATGCTAAGCGTGCAGAACAGTTACGAAAGAAGAAAGCCGAACAGCAGAGCGCTGAATTAAGGGAAAAACAGGCTGAAGAACAGGAACGTTTAAAAGCGGTAGAAGAAGAGCGAATTAAAGCGCAACAGGCAGCGGAAGAACAGAAAAAGCAGGCTGTAGAGGCAGCAAACAAAGCCCGTGAAGAGCAAAAACAGGCAGAAGAAGCTGCGGCAAAGGCTAAGGCTGAAAAAGAAAAACTGATTAAAGAGCAGGCTGAGGCACAGAAGAAAGCCGAAGCTGAAGCTAAGAAAGCGGCTGCTGCTAAACAAAAAGCTGTGGAAGAAGCGAAAACCAAAGCAGAAGCTGAGGCTAAAGCAGAAGCCAAGGCTGAAGCGGATGCTAAAGCCAAAGCTGAGGCAGATGCAAAGGCTAAAGCCAAGGCCGAAGCTGACGCTAAGAAAAAAGCTGCTGCGCAAGCCGCTAAACAGGAAAGTGAAGTTGATGACTTACTGGGTGGCTTAACTTCCAATGCACCGAAACAGCAGGGAGGGGCTTCTGCCGCCGGTAAAGGTGGCGGTAAGAAAAGTGGCGCTTCAAATGCTGACATTAATAACTATCTGGGGCAGATCCAGATAGCGATACAGAATAAGTTTTACGATCCAAGCATGTATCGTGGGCGTACCTGTGCATTACGGATTAAACTTGCTCCTGATGGCTTGTTAATTGATGTAAAGTCAGAGGGGGGAGACCAGGCGTTGTGCCAAGCGGCGGTAGCGGCGGCTAAACAAGCGAAAATTCCGAAACCGCCAAGCAAGGAGGTTTATGAAGCGTTTAAAAACGCGCTGCTTGATTTCAAACCTCAATAAAGTTGTTATTTAGAAGTTGTTAATAACAAACAAAACCATTCAATGTTATTAAGCTATCTGGTTTTGTTTGTTGACGTTTGTTAATATTCTGCGAATTATTGCGACTATTCCATCGTGATAAGGGAGAGATTAATGAGGCAGGCTTTTAAAGTAGTACTAGGCATTTTAATGTTGTGGGCCACGGTTGCTTACGCAGAAGTTCGTATCGAGATCACCCAAGGTGTCGATTCTGCACGTCCTATTGGCGTTGTCCCCTTTAAATGGACTGGAGCGGGTAATGCACCGGAAGAGATAGGGGTGATCGTTGGCGCTGATCTTCGCAACAGCGGTAAATTTAACCCTATTGATATCGGCCGTATGCCACAGCAACCAACGACGGCATCTGAGGTAACACCTGCTGCATGGTCGGCGTTGGGGATTGACGCTGTTGTTGTTGGGCAGATTCAACCAAGCGCAGATGGTGGTTTTTTGATCTCTTATCAGTTGGTTGATACTTCGAGTGCTCCGGGTACAGTACTTGCTCAGGATCAGTTTAAAGTGACCAAACAATGGTTGCGTTATGCTGCGCATACAGCCAGTGATCAAGTATTTGAAAAACTGACGGGCATCAAAGGCGCATTCCGTACTCGCCTGGCTTACATTGTAAAGACTAATGGCGGTAAATATCCGTATGAACTGCGTGTATCTGATTACGATGGTTACAACCAGTTCACTGTTCACCGTTCGCCAGAACCGTTGATGTCGCCGGCATGGTCTCCTGATGGTGCCAAACTGGCTTATGTGACATTTGAAAGTGGCCATTCTGCCTTGGTTATTCAAACTTTGGCGAGTGGTGAAGTACGTCAGGTTGCTTCCTTCCCGCGTCATAACGGTGCACCTGCATTTTCCCCTGATGGCAGTAAATTGGCATTTGCTCTGTCTAAATCGGGTAGTTTGAATCTTTACGTGATGGATTTGAGTTCGTCTCAGATTCGTCAGGTTACAGATGGCCGCAGTAACAATACTGAGCCAAGTTGGATGCCGGATAGCCAGACTTTGGTTTATACCTCTGATCAGGGTGGCCGTCCACAGTTATACAAAATCGATATTAATGGCGGTGCTCCGCAACGCCTCACTTGGGAAGGCACACAAAACCAGGATGCTGATGTAAGCGCAGATGGCAATTTTGTGGTGATGGTCAGCTCAGAGAGTGGTAAGCAGCACATAGCTAAACAAGATCTGGCAACGGGAGCCGTTCAAATTTTGACGGACACGTTCCTGGATGAAACGCCGAGTATCGCACCTAACGGCACTATGGTGATTTATAGCTCCACCCAAGGGTTGGGGACTGTATTGCAGCTAGTTTCGACTGACGGGCGTTTCAAAGCGCGTCTTCCGGCAACCGATGGACAGGTAAAATTTCCTGCCTGGTCGCCGTATCTGTGATGCATAATAATATGTATGGCAAATTTTAAAAGGATCAAAGAGATGCAACTGAACAAAGTGCTAAAAGGGCTGATGTTAGCTTTACCAGTTATGGCCGTAGCAGCGTGTAGTTCTAACAAGAATGCTGATAACGATCAGACTGGTGTAGGCACTGTTAACGAAACTAATGCGGGTCTGTCAGCAGAGGAATTAGCTCGTCAGCAAATGCAAGAGCTACAAAACAACAACATCGTATATTTCGGTTTTGACAAATACGACATCAACTCAGATTTTACTCAGCTGCTAGACGCTCACGCGGCATTCCTGCGCAACAACCCATCTTACAAAGTTGTTGTAGAAGGTCATGCTGACGAACGTGGTACTCCTGAGTACAACATCGCATTAGGTGAACGCCGTGCTAATGCAGTGAAAATGTACCTGCAAGGCAAAGGTGTTTCCGGTGAGCAAATCTCTATCGTCTCTTACGGTAAAGAAAAACCTGCTGTACTGGGTCACGACGAAGCCGCCTATGCTAAAAACCGTCGCGCAGTACTGGCATACTAAGAGTAGTTCATGAACAGTAACTTCAGACATCATTTTTTGGGTCTGTCGTTATTGGTTGGCGTAGCGGTTCCTTGGGCCGCTATTGCCCAAGCGCCAATCAGTAATGTCGGATCGGGTTCTACCGATGAGCGCCTTACCCAACTAGAGCGTATTTCCAATGCTCACAGTCAGCTGTTAACTCAGCTCCAGCAGCAACTTGCTGATTCTCAACGTGATATTGACATGCTTCGAGGGCAGATTCAGGAGAATCAGTATCAGCTCAATCAGATTATAGCGCGGCAGAAGGATATTTATCAGCAACTGGAAGGGGCTACCAGTTCTGAGGGGAGTAAACCTACTGCAAATACAGCTTCTTCAACGGCAAGTAATAATAGTAGCAATCAGGCATCATCATCTGTCGGCACGGGCAGTGAGAAGGGTGATTATGATGCTGCTGTTCATTTGGCGGTGAATACCAAAGAGTACGATAAAGCGATTATAGCCTTTCAGCGTTTCGTGAAGAGTTATCCAAAATCGAGTTATATGCCCAATGCTAATTACTGGTTAGGGCAACTTCATTATAACAAGGGTAAGAAAGACGAAGCCGCTTATTACTTTGCTACGGTAGTAAAAGAGTATCCAAAGTCGCAGAAGAGTGGTGAATCGCTTTATAAGGTTGGTTTAATCATGCAGGACAAGGGCCAGAAGGATAAAGCAAGATCGGTTTATCAACAGGTCATGAAACAATATCCTGGTTCGAATGCAGCTAAATTGGCGGAGAAAAAGCTTTCTACGCTGTAATTATTGGCCCCGGAAGGGTGTAGTAATACATTTTCGGGGTTGGTTGAGCATTTAATAAGCATTTAAACGTAATTTTTAAAAATAATCATTGCGTGGCGTGGAGAAATCAGTAATATATGCCGCCGTTGCCGAGAGAAGTCACAAGATGGGTCGTTAGCTCAGTCGGTAGAGCAGTTGACTTTTAATCAATTGGTCGCAGGTTCGAATCCTGCACGACCCACCATCTTAAGGCTTCATTCAAAAACAAATCCCCTAGATGGGTCGTTAGCTCAGTCGGTAGAGCAGTTGACTTTTAATCAATTGGTCGCAGGTTCGAATCCTGCACGACCCACCATCTTAAAGCTTCATTCAAAAACAAATCTCCTAGATGGGTCGTTAGCGCAATCGGTAGAGCCGTTGACTTTTAATCAATGGGTTGCAGGTTCGAGCCGAGCGAAGCGAGACAACAGCGCGTGAGCGCTGGCCCGAAGGGCGAGGCCACAGGCCGAGTCATCCTGCACGACCCACCATCTTAAAGCTGCGGTTAAAAACAAATTCCCCATAGATGGGTCGTTAGCGCAATCGGTAGAGCCGTTGACTTTTAATCAATGGGTTGCAGGTTCGAGCCGAGCAGAATTTTGTTTAGGGCAGTTTCCTACCCTAAATCTGTTAGTGGTGAGCTATTTCTTTTCTGGCTAACTCAGCTAGAAAAGCAGATCGGTTTTTATAGTGTCTGTTTTTCTCAATGTAGCGATCTATAGCAGTTAATAGATTGCCAGGCATGGTTAAATTGAATTTGATGGCTTTTGACTCATATTTTGCTGGATCTAACTCGATAAGAGCAATAACCCCTCCATCCTCAGACAAACGAGGATCACCAATGTAATCGGATGAGTCTTTAGGGGCAGGGACATAGCCGCCGTGTTCGGTTAAAACATTCATGTGTTGCCCAAATGCTTTTTCTGCATCACGGATAGCATCTTCTAAAGTGTTGCCAGCAAAAAAACAGCCTTCGACATCGGGGAAGTAACCGTCAAACCCATCTTCTGTTTTAAATATAAAGAGTGGATAAATCATAGTATTACCTCTAATCAGCTTTGCAAATAAAGGGCGGTATAACTGCGCCTGTTATGCCTTATCATAGTAATTTCAGCCCTGAAATATTTTGCGCCTGCCGGATGACACCTTTTGATGAGTCTTTTCTTGGATGTGGTATTGTGATTATTTTCGCAACACCGGGTTTAGTTAGAGTGATATGGCTACCGTCTTGTCTAGCTTTAACCCATCCGTCAGCTATTAGGAGTTTTATTAGCTCTGCACTACCCATCAATCCTCCTTTGGTTAATGTATGGGTATAATACCCATACATTAATTCCGCTATCAATATGTTTGTAGGTGTTGTGCCTGTTTTTTTATAGGAGCGAAACATGACAAATGTAAACCCGTTTATCCAGTGATTGGTTGAAGCGCGGGCGGCGCAAGGGGTTCTGGCGACATGAGAAACTGATATTCCCTGATGTAGCATCAACATGGCCATCAACCCGCGTGCATAGTCTTTATCGCTGGTTTTCATCTGGCGGCGTTTATTTCTAGATATTGGAGTAATGACGGCATTACTCAACTGGTTAGTGATTTGTTTTGATTTGACGACTAATCAGATCGCAAAAATCGGACTTAGTTCCTTTCAAGGGATCTGCAATTTTGAAATTTTATTTAGACAATATTCATCATTATTTTATTTTCCAAATTATACCAATGTATAGATCATAATTAACCTGATTGATTTTAATGCTGAGATTTAATGTATTCCAGAAAAAATTCTGCCTACTAATCATTTAATACTGATATAACCATGAGGTTATCTTATTATTTTTACATCACTGATAAAGTTCAATATTTAACTACTCAGAGTAAATGCTAAGTTAAATTTCACCGATAAGATCACCTGCTATATAGACAGTCAAATAACCGTAATAATAAGGAAACAATAAAATGGCACGAGTATATATAAACCCTAATCAGACTCTTGATATTTATAAGAATGGCAGTATATTAGTTCCTGCTCACCAACCTCATATAACTATAAAAAACGTTAGTTTAGCGCTAGTTAAAGTGAGTAGCTACTGGGCATCCTTAGTTGGAGATTATACTCTGTATAATTCTATAGAGATCTATCCCGGCAGAACTGAAATACTTGTACCGCCTCCTAATCTTATTTACTACTATAAAGTTACAGCTACTAATCTCGCCAGTTATTTAAACGCAGAAATTGAAGTGGAGGTTGGGTCGAATAATAATCCTCTCTTTTAACATGAGCCTTTCCCGAGAAAATGTCCAAGGTTGGTCAACGTCAGTGGTGCACCTCTGAACATCATTACAGTGGCATTAATCAGGGCATTCTGTCGATATTTGTGAAATAGCGCTAAGGCGTACGGGAAAAAGATCTGACATACATTACGAACAGGCATAGAGGTGATTCCATTGAATTGGTTGAGCAATCGGTGGATCACAAACACTCTATGCCTGTCTCATTTTCTGGGGACTTCTCAGTGTCCTCGATTTATTTTGCCAACTGCAGTCTCTAAGTCTTTGACCATCAATCCAGATTGTTCCATTCTGAATTTGATAGCTTCGATTGGATCTGGCGGGTCGATAGGGTAGTGTTCTGCTTCATAGACTTCAATCAGTAGAACCATAACTTCCATATGGGCGAATTCAGGTGTGCCGATTTCAGGTTGATTATCAAACAGAGAGGCAACAGTTTTTAATGCTTCTTGATAGTCTTGTTCTGTTCTAATGGGTTTAATGCTCATTGTTCACTCCACAGCTCTACTTTGTCGATAACCGCGTTAACCCGGTAGCTCCATCATATTATTGAAATCTTCCAGTGTCAGCACTCTCATTTACCGACACATTTTCAGAACTGGCAACTTAAGTGCATCGATGATAACAACAAGCGTGTCTTCTACAAAGATGGAAAATCCTATGATATTCCTGAACATTGCCGCTTAGATATTTTTGTTCAAATGCTAGAATATTCAGTTTGGAATTTAAAATAGAAAAAATTACAGGATGAAATAGAAAGAATAAAATAAAAATAATTTCCAGATGTTAAATATAAATTTGTAAGGTATATTTTGATTCAAAAATATTGAACCACATTCTTTTTCTGGACTAGACTTTAATTAGTGTGAATTGCAATGAAGACTATTTTTATAATAATTTAATATATTGATTATAAGATAATATTGTTTAATTTAAGGAGAAAGTGCATGAGTCACAAGAATGATTTTAAGGCTTTTTCTATTAGTGATAATGCAAATGTAGTCAGTCAGGAAGGATATGAAGAAAGTAAGGTGTTGATGACTGGGTTTCCACCGGATAATGTTCCCACTCACTTGTTAAATAAGGTATTACGTCAATCGTCAACAATATCATCAGTCATTGCTGATTTTATCGCGACACAATCTGGTGATGACATTCTGGATGATGGTGATATAGCCAAACTTACCACTCAATTAAATAAAGCGTTAGAACAAAAATTCGCAACAGAAATTCCTGGTGCTTCATTAATACAAAAAGGTGTTGTTCAACTGACTAATGAAGTCGGTAACAGTGATACATTGGCCGTGACGCAAAAATTGGCTCAGGAAATAGTAAGCTCACTGTATGAAAATATTAATGGCAGAGTGCCTAATAGTCGAAAAGTCAATGGTAAAGTGTTGACTGAGGATATCAATTTGAATGCGGCGGATGTGGGAACGTATTCTAGGGAAGAAATAGATAGACAAAATAAAGAAGCTAGTAATATTCCTGTTGGTGTTCCAATTCCGTGGCCGTTGCCCTATCCACCTATCGGCTATCTCAATTGTAATGGTGCATTTTTTAATAAATTACAGTATCCGAAGTTAGCGGAAGTTTATCCTGACGGCAGATTACCTGATTTAAGAGGAGAATTTATCCGAGGATGGGATGATAGTCGAGGAGTTGATAGTGGACGTGAGATTTTGTCTTGGCAAGGAGATGCAATCAGAAACATTACAGGTGCAACTCACGCTATACATGCTCAGATGTTCGGTGCTCCCCAGACGCCTGTTTTGAATGGTGTCATGGAGTCGTCACTATTTGCTATGTCAGAAACACGTTCAGCAAATATCGGTAGTAGTACTAATCTTACAATTTTTGACATTGATGCATCTCGCACTGTGCCAACTGCGAATGAAAACCGTCCCCGTAACATAGCATTTAATTATGTAGTGAGAGCAGCATGCAGCATAATGGCCGAACAAAAAGATTCTTTAGAATCTGAAGTGGCAGTATTAGGTAAAGATGGGTTAGCAGAAAAGGCCGGCTGGCTGACAATTTATCATGTTGCACCATATTCCCGTGAGTTTATTTTCGCTCGCCCGGAATATCTAATGGAGGGAGTAGGGCTACCAGCTAGTTCCTATACTGATGCGCCAGAATTTCCAGATTATGATGACAAAGCGGTTTGTCGCAGTGAAGATGGTAAATATTGGGAAATTGTACCTGATTACCGAGGGAAAACAGCTTACAACACGCAAACTCGTTTGCCTGTTGAGGTAACAGAAATCGGTGAATTATCAGATACGCTAACATTCAAGAAACCTGCTACTCATTTTGATAAGTGGACCGGAAAAGAATGGGTCACTGATGAAGCTGCAATAAAAGCCAGTCAGATTGAACAGGCAGAACAACAGCGAGATACATTGCGTCAACATGCAAATGAAGTAGTTACATTATTGCAACATACTGTTGATGTTGAAATGGCAACAGAAGCAGAGAAAATAGCATTGATGGCTTGGAAAAAGTATTTTGTATTATTGAGCCGTGTCGATATTCTGCAAGCTCCAGATATTGAGTGGCCGGAACAGCCAAGTAATTGAAGCCGGATAACCGGCTTTATTTTTTACGTTTTTTATGACTAACGATTTAAATGTGTCAATGAAAACAACGAACGTGTGTTTTATTAATATGGAAAACCTGATGATATTTCAGAACACGGTTGCTTAGATATTTTTATTCAGATGCCAAAAGGTTCATCTTGGAACTTAAAACAGAAGAAGTCATTGGAAGGGATAGAAGAAATAAAAGAGAAATAATTTCCAAATGTTAAATATAAATTTGAGGGTATATTTTAGATTTTAAAATGCTGAACTACTTATTACTGCCAATGATACAAAAACGGTTAAACTTATAAGTAATAAGAACACTGTGTTATTTTTTTCCTGAACTAGACTTTGATTAGCATGAATTACAGGAGATTATTTTTACAATAATTCAATATGTTGATTATAAAATAACATTATTTAATTTAAGGAAAATATATGAGTCACAAGAATGATTTTAAGGCTTTTTCTATTAGTAATAATGCAAATGTCATTAGTCAAGAAAAATATGAAGAAAACCAGAGTTTACAGACAGGATTTTCTCCGGAGAATGTTCCCACGCACTTATTAAATAAGGTGTTACGTCAGTCGTCAACCATATCATCTGTCGTCGCTGATTTTATCGCGACACAGTCTGGTAATGATGTTCTGGATGATGGAAATGTAGCCAAACTTACCGCTCAATTAAATAAAGCGATAGAACAAAAAATTACAACAGATATTCCCAGTGCCTCATTGACACAAAAAGGTGTTGTTCAGCTTACAAATGTGATTGGTAATAGCGACACATTGGCGGCCACACAAAAGCTTGTTCAGGAAGTAATAAATTCATTACGTGAAGAGATTAATATACCTGTGGGTTCTCCTATTCCTTGGCCGTTACCCCATCCACCTTTTGGTTATTTTATTTGTAATGGTTCACCTTTTAATAAATTACAGTATCCGAAGTTGGCGGAAGCTTATCCTGGCGGTAGATTACCTGATTTAAGAGGAGAATTTATCCGCGGATGGGATGATAATCGAGGTGTTGATGGTGGTCGTGGTCTTTTGTCTTGGCAGGGAGATGCAATCAGAAATATTACAGGGTCAACTCAAGTTATACATGCTCAGATGGGCGGTGCTCCCCAGACGCCTATTGTGTATGGTGTTATGGCATCGTCGCGATATGCTACGGCAGATACACGTTCAGCAAATGGCGGCAGTAGTACTGATCTTACATATTTTGACATTGATGCATCAAGACAAGTTCCAACCGCTAACGAAAATAGGCCCCGCAACGTAGCATTTAACTACATCGTAAGGGCAGCATAATTCTAGTGGCTGTAGCCGTTTGCAGTAAGAATAAAGCCGGTTATTCCGGCTTTATTGAGGCTGATCGAGCGGATATTGACACTAGCAATGCTGGCTTATGCACTAATTCGTTATCACTGAATAATAAAAGTAAATTTTTTAGTTTTGGTGGAACCATTCTTCCCATTCAGGAACTACAATAATAAAAGCATCAGCATTCATCAAAGATTCTGGTATTAAACTCCATTCATGCCATTTAGGATCTTTTACTTCATTCCAAATTGACTCATCCCATATTGGTATGTTTAAATGTTTTTTTATTTATTTCAAGTGAATCTAAGAAATCACCGACTTTATCTGAATTAGAATGCGATCTATGGCTTTCTGAAATAATTCCCAATTTCATTACGTTTCCTCACGTTATATATTTTGAATACCTTTTAACACCAATATTAAAAACCAATTTTGCTATAAAAATTAAAATCAATGTGACCAGAGTTTGAATAAAAAGCCATTTCATACTCATTATTCCACTTGCTACTGAAGCTGGAATACCAGTTATATACCCGTTATCTTTCAAGTTGCCTCTTTGTTGGCTGCACTCGCTCACCCCGGTCATATAGTTTGCTATGCTCCCGGGGATTCACTCCCTTGCCGTCGCGATGCATCTTGAAATCCATAGGGTATATAAACAATAGATTATTTTAATATTACTTATCGCTGTGCGATTTTAAAGGGAGAGGAATATTATTATGTACTTGTTTTTGCATTTTCATATTTTATTTCCAATTTAGATAAGTTTATTTTTAAATTACAGGATAACATGATGTTAATTATCCACCACATAATTTGTATTAAAATTAGCATTTATTGTCAAATTAGAAAACATGTTTGTTAACAAAAATTTTGAACTACATAACAGAACGGACTCCTTATTAGATGTTATACTTACTTTTTTATGTAAAAGGTTAAAACCATCAGCTTCAAAAATATAATGTGCCGTATTTATGCCATTAAATGCCATTTTTTATCTTTATGAATGCTGATTGATATTATATTAAATAATTTATTTTAGGGCTTTATTATTCATGTTTTTCATGTTTTTCATGTTTTTCATGTTTATAAAAAATTTATTCCTTGGTTGAAAATGTTATTAAAGCTAGTTACTTATGGAAAATAGATTATCTGATTAACTATTCATATTTTTATCTATCTTTTTCTGGATATATAAGCATTAACAAAGTCAATTTTCATTTCTCATTTCTCATTTCTCACTGATGGTTTTATGATGGATGGGTTTTAAACGATGGTTAAAAGTCATAGTTTTAACTCTTGGATTTAATCGGTATAAAAGGTTTTAATAGTTTTTTTACCATTTTTCACGTCTGCTTTTTATTAATTTTAATCATTATGGTATATCGTATTTTATGTTTAAAAAACATTAATCATACCTGATTTTTATCTTTATTAATGAAGTATTACTGGCAATCTTGAGTAGTTTTCATCAGTCGCTACCCTTTATGTTTTTTTGGGCAATCAAGCTTTTTTCAGGGCTTAAATCTTGCCACATTAACCGTTTTGTCCATTTTTTTATTTTGCTACCTTTTATGTCTTTCTTCATAAAATAATGGCGATAAAACGCTTAAATACCAGTTGGTTGGATAATATTTCTTTTGTGTTCTAATTTCTTTTTAACTCACTACTAATGGCTAATAGACCTCGATTTAATTCAATTAACTATCTTTCTAAAAAACGCAATTATTATTGATTTGAATTCGCTGTTAAAAAGATGATAAACCCGTAAAACGACTCTCATTCTGAGGATTTTCCTATTTTTAAAATTGAAAAATAATTTAATAAAAAGCTTTAATAGAACATCTTTTACAAATATAATA
>NZ_JAJAFY010000020.1:0-80390 GCF_025384885.1 Photorhabdus kleinii | reverse complement strand
GTCATGGATCAGCTTAAAAATATTTCTCAGATAGAGCACTCACGACACCGTAGTCTACAGGGATTCATGTTGAATGTGTTAGGAGGGCTAATCGCTTATTGTTTCAAAGAGAACAAACCGTCACTGAATATCTCCCGCTCAGAAATGGACATATTAGTGACGGCTTAACCAGAACTCAGGTTAATTAGACAATACTTTCCAAAGGGAACTGATTTTAATGAAGTCTCTGATCAGGAAATAAATTTTGTGGTAAACAGATTAAATCATCGCCCCCGAAAAACACGGGGTGGGAAGACACCGAATGAATTATTTAAGGGTATACGAACATGTTTACTTCCAGATTAACGATGTTGCACTTATTATGTGAATCTACCGTTCACTTTGATTGTTCCATATGCTTTGAATGATGAGCCAGGAATAGGTATCATTGTACTTAATTCAGCGATAAGCTGGTATTGCCATAATTTTTTCTTCCTCTAATTGAATATTAATAACGAAGCTTCATTTCTACGAATCAAGTGAAATTTATATAGTCAATCAGTAAGACAACAACAGATTCGAATAGTTTCCAAGGCTACTAAATTTTTTAGTCGCCAATAGCGACACAATTATCCCTTATATAGTTGTTGTTCGCCATCTTCCATCCTTTCCTGTAACTCTCTCTAGTTGATGTTCCACACCAAATCCTTTGGCATTAGGACTTGAACGTCTAACGGCAATGTTCACTAATTTTCCCATATTCCCGGCAGTTAAACTGGTATCTCCAGCCAATTTCTTACCATTAATTTTCTGGTTACTCAGTACTGTACTTTTGCTAGTTTCACAGTTTCCGATAATTCAAGGCTCTAAGAATTTCATCAGACAATGATTTCGATTTTACTGCTTGATGGAAGCCTTCTTCTGGATGAATCATAGAAACAAGTCTGGTTTTTATGACTGGCTTACCGTCAAAGTAAATAAACAGCTCTTTCCCTAAGTTTCTTGCTAAAAAAAGTTTGAACTGGTCACTACAATTCAGCCTTTTCTTAACTTTAATAAAAATGTTATTAGAGTTCACAGTTAAATCATCACCGATTTCTTCTACAGGAAGAGCTTGTTCTACGCAAGGTTTGGATATACCCGTCATCTTTCAAGTTGCCTCTTTGTTGGCTGCACTCGCTCACTCCGGTCACATAGTTCGCTATGCTCCCGGGGATTCACTCCCTTGCCGTCGCGATGCATCTTGAAATCCATAGGGTATAAATGAAATGTTTCATTACCTGCGATGTAATCAAGAGAAAGTGGTTGTTTCTGCGAAACACACCCGGTAAGACCAAGGATAATAGACAGTGTAAGAATTAATTTAGTCATTCAGTTTGCCCTCATTGTTGATATTAGTGTTCTTAATTATAGCTACCAAAAGAAGTTATTTTATGCAAGTTGTTTTTCTCTCTCTTGATGGTTTGATTAATTAAGAGCGGGTAAGTTTATTAAAGAGGTATGGTTATTAACTGCCTGTCCTAATAGGGCTATGTTATTTGCCATTTTTTGCCATAAAGAGTGAACCCGGGCAGTGCTCAGACAAAAGCATTACTTTAAATATTGTCTTTTTTATTGAAAATATTATTGGGGAGTGACTTGTACCATTCCCCAATAATATGACTATTTGATTCTATTTTTTACTATTGCTTTTCTTATTCTTATTCTTATTCTTTTTGTTTTTTTTGTTTTTTTTGTTTTTATCTTCACTTCTTTTTTTCTTTCCTTTTTTAATACGAGCTTGTATCTCTTCTTGAGATAATGGTGTTTCAGCTGGTGATATTCGTGGTGTAGTATCAAAAATGTTCATATCATCAAATCCAGGATGATTAATAAATGGAAAATATCCGGCAGGAACAGTCAGATTGTATTTATTAACTATATCTCTTAATTCTCTGTTGGTTGGTACTCTATCTAAAATAACCATTAATCGTGATATTGCTAATTCTAGTTTATCTAATGGTGAAATAGTGACTATAGTGACTTCATCTTCTCCACTCAAATGAGCATAATGATCCTTTTTACTTATTGAATAAAAAAATGAGTCGTCTGCCATTTCATTATATTTTTCATTATTCTTCCTGGTGTCTTGATAGCTGTCCAATCCTCTATAGTAAATTTGATTCAACTGAATAGCTAAAGCAGTCTTTCCTTTTGATAACAAACTGGCTTGTTCGGAACTGTATGCGTTATACTCTCTCACCTTTTCTTTATTTTTACTATCTGGTTCGGTTTTATTACTTCCAGTATGAGCTCTATGATTTTCATCGAGCTCTTGATAAGCATGTCCAAATGATTCTAGTACTTTACTTATGTCATCTTCTCCTCTGGGCGAATTATTGATAAGTATGCTATTCAATATTGTATGTTCAGAGGTTAAATAGGGTCTTTTCCCGTCTTTTTTTGCTTTGTTGTAATAGCGTGGAATTTCATTTTCATTACTAAATAAACGATCTGCTTCATTTTTCCTAAATCCATGTGCCCCAATATTATCTTTATGAAGTTTAAGAAAATCTTGGACGGTCATTTTTTGACTATTTACTGCCGCTGCACCAATTTCATTCATGATTTCTTCATTATCTAGCATATTTTCTTCATCGTGTTCAACAGTATTATCCGATTGAGATGAGCGTTTTTTTTGCTTTTCTTGTTTACTATATTTTTTGACCATAGTATCACCTATTAGTTTTTTTAGGAAATATATTAGTAATTTATGTTGGAAAAATCATTCATACCGCACGTTCTTCTGTCAATTGTTGGGTTGAGTAGTTTACATTATATATTTTCATCGCAGCAAAAATCGGGAAGGTAAAAAAATAAGTGTGGCACTATTATAAAACCTTATTTAATTATTCATTTCTGTTTTGTGAGGAAAATTTTAATACCTGTTTATTAATACTATTAATCATAATTTCTATACCCTTCATCTTTCAAGCTGCTGCTTTGTTGGCTGCTTTCACTCACCCCAGTCACATCGTTATCTATGCTCCTGGGGATTCATTCATTTGCCGCCGCGCTGCAACTCGCAATCTATTAGGTATATAATGATTAAAAAATGGTTTTAAATTCCGATCAATTTTTCAGAATCCTCTTTTGAGATGGTAGATTCTCAATATAAGTCATCATTTCATCTAAGTAGCGCCCCATTTTTTTGCTATTTTTATTGTGAGTTTCCGCGTCATCACAAAGGCACAAGCAATTATCGAGTTGGTCAAGCGCCTTTTCTACGTTACCATGCCATAAATACCATTTTGTTTTTTCTCCCCGTCTTTTTTTAGCGGCAATCCCCTCAGCCTGACGCTCTCTGATGAGTGCCCGCTCAAACTGGCTGAATGCGGACATCATATGGAGTTGCAACTCTTGTAACGGGCTATTCTCAGTCGCAGAAAAATGAATGTTTTCCTTGATAAAAATAAGTGAAACACCTTGTTGCTTCAGTTGCAGTGTTAACTGGCACATATCCATCATATTCTGAATGAACAACCAGCGTATCTCCCTGCGCGAATAGAGCCAATAATTGTTGGAGTTTTGGACGATACGTATCTTTGCCGCTGGCTACCTCGGTAAAAACAGTTTTTATCTCATAACCGGCATCTTGAATGGCTATTTCTTGTCGGGCTGAATTTTGTTCTGCCGAGCTGACGCGTATGTAAGCATAAATCATGAAATAATCCATAAAGGTCATAAAGGTTTTTGTAATATTCTCTAAACCTTACTTTATCCTACCTTTAGAGACCATTTTGAAGTCGGGATCTTTCTTTACGTAAAAGTACACCTTTAGGGATCCCAAGTTTTTTAATAACCGATTGAGCCGGTGGCGATTAAATCTGGCGCGATTGAATTCATCGATAAGTTCTTGAATGTCGCCAAACGTGGTCTCGTCATCACTCTCAACCAGGGCTTCCAGGAGTTTAATTGTCGCTTCTGTTTCATCATATTGGGTGGTGTCAGGCATACCTTGCCCACTAATACAGAATGGCGTACTTTTATTTGAATTAGGTTCAATCGCTTCGATACGGATATCCAGTAACCCATGCCGGAAAAAATTATACTCATAGGTGAATTTATCACGGTTTTCGAATTGAAAAGAGGCCAGTGAAACCGCCCAGGGGTTATCATAAAAGTTGAGGCCACCTTCATAGCAGATACCATAATCTTTGCCGTGGATATGAAAAGTATGGAGATGATCATTATCCCAGCCAAAAGCAAATTGCAGCAGAAAATGAAAAGCGCCTAATGACATATCACTTTGTATTCGAAAACGTCGCCAGATCATGGGGCTGATATTTCGAATAGCAGCTTTGACCTGATATACAGGCATAATTGTCCTTTCCTCATGATGGAAGTGAAAACCTCCATATTAAGTGATGAAAGGAATACCTCACAGTATTTCATGGTCTCGTTACAGGTCAGTTGAGCCTATTACCCCGAGTCTCTTCTGGAAAAATACCTCAGTTTATGTCTCAGTTGCTTGATATGTCTAAAAGCTTTGTGCTGCCAGTAAGAAGGGAAAGGCATTACCTACGGGCAGTGAAAAAAAAGCCGCAACGATATCCGTTACGGCATTCATAATTATCTTAACTGACAAGCATTACCCATTTATCCCCGCTTATTTCGCCAGAAATAACGGTCGCTTGCGCCGCCAGCCTCAGTGCATCTTTAATCTGTTCGGCGTTGAGCAAAGGTGATGACAATATTTTCTCACCTCGTCTTTTGCAGGGCAACCTAATATTAAAAAGAACCTTACCGACATTGATATTTATCATCATCGCATTACACCTTGGACATATAGGGTCAGGAGTAAAATAAGTTACGAAGTTGAATGTTCGCAAACTACAATTTCATAATAAAAGCTAGAATATAATACGCTGGTAGGCTATTTATAGTATGACCATGCACTCCCTGAGTGGCAGTGTTGGTATGTGTATGCTTTTCAGCCGGGTTACCATAAGCATCGATAAGCTCTCTTCTGTCTATAGTTTTGTCTTCATTTGCGACAGAAAATACGGTGCGACCCCCCACCCCACTATCTTTATTCCATGTATACTGCACATTGTGTGTATGGGGGGGGATATGTTTTGCTTCTAAAGCCGTTCCAGAAATAATGACACTTATTTTTCCAGCAGAAACGAAATTCGTATTAACAGTGTAAGTTTTATTACTCCCACTCCCTGTTAAACTTTGCCCACCTGTTTTACCCACCTCATTGCCTTTACCTCCAATAATGAAGCGATCAATCAAGTTAGGAGTTCCATAACTACCATCGCATAATGCCCAGCCTGAAGGGATACTGGTACCAGAAAACATCATAACCATGCCTTTCTGGAAGGTTTGTTCAGGCACTATCTTCAAACCATTCGTCTCATCCGCACTCAAACCACTATTATCGGCAAGCTTGATACTCACGCCTCGCGTATTAATTTGAATGCCATTACCAGAAATAACCTGCACGCCATCTTTATCAACCGACACCCCTTTATTTTTATTTACTTTGACCCAAATCCCTAAGTTATCGTGCTCAAGCCCCCAGTCAGGATAAAGTTTTACGCCAATACCGGAACCACTTACTTGCACGCCCTTAGTTTCATCGATCTTGACAGCAACACCATCCTGGTCAACACTAATCCCCTTTCCTTCCTTGGGTTTTAATTCCAGACGCCCCGTAGTTGAGAGTGTAAAACCATTTGCCGGACCCGTTTGGCCTTCTGCGCCCCCCACAGCCTGAAGGCCAATATTGGCCATATCAATCAAATTCGCAAAATCCGTCTGTAGTGGAATGCTGCCCGCCTTAAAGCGTTCTTTCAGCTCATTGGCTTGAGTTAAGGCGTTACTTTGTGGCCCGCTGTCACTTTTCGTGTCCGTTGTTTTTGGTAATTCTGCCGGGTTATTCATCGTGTTTTCTGCCTTTTTCTGAGGGGTTTTATCAGTCATTTTTCTCTCCGGATTAGTCGTTATGTTCAAGGGTGGTTGGAACGTCTTGCGGGACGTAAAACAGCTCTTCTCTCAGGATGACATCGGTGTTCCACTGACTGCCATCACTACCTACGACCTCAGTGCGCTGTGCCTCGGTGGCAATGCACATCAGACCTATGTCCAATTGAGTGACAGGCAGGTGGTCTAATGTCAACATCTGCATAGGGTTGTAAGCCGGACAATGGCATTCGTTAAGATCTTGCCGGCGCATCAAAAGAGTTCCATCGTGTTCGGGGTTTCATCGATTTTCGTGGATAGTGTCGTCCTGGTCTCACCCGTTGGGTCATCTTTGTTATATACTTGTGAAGTAGGTAATAAAATGATTTAAAATGCTTTTTTAACCTACTTTGAATGATCAGAGGGAGGTGTTTGACAATAAAAAATAAACAGTTTTTAAAGTTCAGTTTCCGTTCATTATCCCTATTATCCTTGTCATTGATACCCTTGCCCTCATCGTCTTTGTGATAACAATCATTTCCTAATATTCTTGCCAGGTTAAGTAATAAAATATGTGCCTGAAGTTCTTGGTTGACCCCTTTTTCATTATGTGAATGGAAATCTTCAACACATAATATTGATTTGGATAATTTATATAATTATTCTATTTCCCATCGCTGATTATATAAATCACCGAAGTCTTCGACTTTAAAATGGTCTTGATGGGTTAAAGATTCAACATCTTCATGAAAATACTTTATTAGCCGTAACGTTATAGCAGGGAATGCTGAAAGTAGTTTTCTTTTTCTAAGGTCTGATTTTACCGCCTCAGAGGGAACATAAGTCACAATCGCATCATCGTAATGACTGTCAGAAAATTCTCTAACCACTTTATTTCTATTACCTTCCTGTATTCTGAATATCATTTAAACCCTATTTTATCACATCGTTGTTTCCTTAACCGAATACCATTGGTAAGCCGGAACCGCCGAAATTTCCGTCACCTTAAGTTTACTCTTGTTTTTTCAGCATTAATCCAAATAATGGATTCTCAATGACCGAAATAACAGTAATATTGGTCTGATCTGATATCGGTAAAAAATCAATATTTATTAACTCATCAAGTCGTGAGGGTGCTAAATAGGTCCCGTCAATATCATTGGCATATATCGCCATGCCAAACTCATTTTCATCCATCGTCGCAAATCGGTTGCTATGCGTATTACGGGTTCTATTAAATAATATATAACCTACCACATCCGGATCTTTTTCAATGAGTCCCAATGTATCAAGTTCTTGCCGGATTTTTTTTAGCTGTTGATTCCTCATGACCAATTCTCGTTAGCTATTATTTTCTGTTCTGCTGCGGGTCAGTGTCCGATAAACCTTGGGTCTTGATACTGAAAAAAGCTCGGTCAAATTACTGATCGAATACTCTCCCGTCCTGTGCATCCTGCACAATTCTTTCTGTTGCTTGTTAGACAATTTAGGCTGTTTTCCCCGTAGTTTTCCTTTCGCACGGGCTATCGCCATGCCTTCTTTCGTTCTCAGGCGTATCAAATCACCTTCGAATTCCGCAAAGGTGGCCGCCACATTAAAAACCATTTTCCCCAGTGGGTCTGTCGGGTCATAAATACTCTGGCCCAGAGCCAATTTGATGCCTCTCGCCTGTAATGAATCTGCAATGTCACGCGCATCCGGTACAGAACGTGCCAGTCGATCCAATTTTGTGACAACCAGCGTATCACCGTGTCGCACTGCGGCTAGTGCCTGATCCAATCCATATCTGCTTTTTTCCAACCTGCTGGTAACAGTTTGTTTTTCACTCAGGCACATGCCGTTAAACTGCCGATGCAGGTCAGCGATGGAGGTACAGTTTCCTTTGCTCAGTGCAGCAATCAAACTGAGAACCAGAGACGGTGGCCCAATATTCCAGAGCTGCTCCATAAAGCCACATCGGCGGGCGGTTTTTTCAAGAAAAACGTCACTGAAGAATGGCATTAACTAAGGTTTTGTGGAGATAATTGTCATCGGCTTTATTCTCTGCTCTCGGTATTTTGTTTGGCGACAATTATCAGATCATAAATAAAGCCTTTTTTCTGGCTAAAATAACCGGTTGGCGCTAAAGATCCTGTTTTATGAGCAGGGCGAGAGCATGAGTATGCATTTATCATTCATTTTGACCAAGCCTTGAACAGATAAGGCCAATTAATGCCCAATAAAGTTTATTAATCAATCAATTTCAGTGTGTTTATTAATCATTTAGTGGTTAATAAATGTTCGTGATCTTGCCCTGGTTTTATGAGGCGTCGATTATTTTCTTCAATTGTCTCTAGAAATTTCGAGGTTGCACTACGAGTGTCACCGATATAATCCGCACTGATTATTCCAGCATGACGGAGCTCCTTAACCGCCTCGGCCAAAACGGTAGTATTTCTGAATAGATAACTTTTTACCCCTAAAGTCAATTGCCCACGTCCAATAGAAGCCACTGGCATGTTCGTCTGAATAACATTAAGTTTATTTTCATGCTGAGGTTCTAGTTCTTTATCACGATTAAGCAAGAAATTGGTTGTAGCCCTTGCGTTCGCTTGATTAGCCCACCCTCCTGGTTTAACTTGATCGTTGTAGACCCAATATAATTCTGATTCAGTTCGGCTATAACCATGCACCATAATCCCGATGTTTTTTCCTTTACTCAATAAATCAACCGTTGCTTTGCCTAAAAGATTTTTATCACTGGATATATCACCCTTCTTAATAATATTAGCATGGTGACCGTTGAGTATTTTCTCCAAAAATATATCTGAATCTGGCTTTCCAGAAGTGGTGTTATTTTCCTTTTTCTCTCCTTTAAATACAAATTTGATGAGATAAAAATTATTGGTATCTTTTGCTGCATGATTCAATAATTCCTTAACATCATCTTCGGCATTGCCGGCCGCAATACTGGGGCCATGGAAAAAGCTAAATGAGTCTGGTTTATTTTTGTTCCGCGCTACGCGAATATCGAAGTATCTCGCCCCCGCTTCTGCCTGCTTTTTCAAATTCTTATTTTGGGTTTTAAATGCAAAGGGGAATACCGCCCCTAAACTACTGGCTGTTCCATTTATTTCTCTGCTGTAGGCATAGGTCCCTGCATCATGGCTACCCAGCATAGCTATCTGATATAGCTGAGTGTCAGCAGGTAATTTATTATGATTTACGGAAGTACTCTTATTCGAATTGGTTTCTTCCGTGATATGGTTAGCTTCCTTGTTTCTTGGCGCTGTATTGGGTTCTAATTCTAATGAACTGCTTTCATTATTAGTCGTATTCTTTGACTGTAATGGGGATGTTTTTTGCTTTGTTTTTCTTTTATATTTATGTTCCATATTATTACCTACCTATTAGTTTGAAGTAAGAAATATATTTCAGATAAACAGTATGGTTATGGATTATCTCTAATGAAATAATTTTATTATACATCATAATTCTATATATTTTAACTTGTTGATTTGGCATTGGAAATACTTTAATTAATTGCTTTAAATATGTTTCCAAGATCCCTAATAGTGATTTTTCATTTTGGTTTAATAAATAAAAATCTTAAATCTCAATTAATTGATCGTAATTTTCTTCAGATATAATAATTCCTATGCCATTTATTTCAATAATTGCACTTTGATTGTTTTTCCACTCTGAAACATTATCTTTTATTTTCTGTGAATAAGTTGAGCTGGTCATACCAGAAACTTCAAGAATAACGTTTTTGTTTTCCTGGTCATCATTGTTTTCTGTAGTGAATTGGGTTGCCAGATTGACTTTAATAAGGGCAAGACGCACATCTTCGGTGCCACCTAAATCAGCATACAATTTATCTGCCAGTGCCTGGTTTATTTGTGCACTGTCCAAACTTGATTTTTGATCTACAGAAGCGGATATTTGGTTGATTGGTATTACACTGTTTTCAATATCTTTAAGCTTCATCTTCATCGGTACAGTAATGGAATATAATAATGAGAGTTGTGGACGATTACCCAGAGCCTGCCAAAAATTACCCAGGCTGTTTAAATTCTCCTGTTGTGGAATAACGCGCGTATAGGCACCGGGAATACCAGTTAATTGGCGATTATTTATTAATGCATTCAAAACCCGTGTCATCACTTGTGCCGCCTGATTATCCGGTTGGCTATCTGGGCTGGAGCTGTCACTTGAGGGTTTATTAGCATCCCAGTAGGTGATTAAATAGTTACAATTGATATTAACCCATCCTGGTAATAATATGCTGGTTGCAGGATTATAACGCCTTGGTTCAGCAGTACGTAATTGTAGATCTTCGTGTATATCATACAGAAATACACTCACCGTCGGTTCCGATTGGGTTGAATTAATTTCCGGTAGATCAAAGCGAATATCAATTTGTGAACCTGGTATCTGTAAATATTGCGATAAAATGGCATTTAATGCTTTATTCACTTCAATAATGATATTGTCAGAAGCAATTATAGTTGTCATGTTGACTCCAATCCCACTGAGTATTTAGAAAGCCAATCGGCCGGTTTTATTTAATTCAAGTATCACTGCTCGCTCTATGTGCCTATTTGCGATTTGTCCATTGTTATCATCCGCGGCTAATATCGATGATAATAAGGCAATATTTCTAATGTTTGCTCCGGTTAAATCAGACCGTTTAGCCAGATGTTCAAAATCAATTTCATTGGATAATATCAGTTGTTCGGGCCAAATTTTTTGCCACATTTTTTCACGTAATGCTTCATCGGGATAAGTAAAACGGGTGATAAAGGTAAAACGGCGATTAAACGCGCTGTCCAAATGGCTGCGGTTATTGGTGGCTAAAATGACTAATCCTGGATAATCCTCCAGCCGTTGTAATAAATAAGAAACTTCAATATTAGCGTGTCTGTCTTGGGCATCTTTGGTTTCACTGCGTTTGCCAAATAGGGCATCGGCTTCGTCGAAAAATAGTACCCCGGAATCCGCCTCGGCTAAATCGAAAATGCGTGAGATATTTTTTTCCGTTTCGCCAATATATTTGTTCACTACGATTGAGAGATCTACTTTAATTAAATCGACGCCAAGATACCCGGTAATCACTTCTGCGGCCATTGTTTTGCCGGTACCTGATTCACCGTAAAATAATGCACTAATACCGGTGCCGTAGCTGATTTTTTCCTGAAATCCAGCGCTTAGAATTTGGTCACGGTAATGAATGGCCGCAATGATTTCTTTTAACTGTTGTGCCAATGTATCTGAAATCACTAAATCATTAAAATTGCGTTTTGGGGTGATTCGTTGGGCTAATTTACCGAAATTCTGTTGAGCACGGAAACTTAATGCTTTACGTAGATCGGTTTCTTCCAATTGACCTTCCGGTTGTCGGAGTATTTGGTATTGATATGCTTCTTTAAGAATGAACGGTAATGTTTCTGCTGTAAATGAAAAACGTTGACATAATTGAGTCATATTTATTTTCTGAGCAACAGTATTCGGTAAGTTCGCTTGTAACATGTTTTTTTTATCCGCCAGAGTAAGTGCTGGCATATTAATTTGTACCATCGGCAGGTGTTTAATCCATACTAATGAATCTTGTGGTTCTGCCAGGCAAATTATGCGTAATTTAGGCTGATTGAGTAGGGTGGATAATTCGTTATGCCATGTTTTCTTTTCTTGTATCAATAAAGAGAAGTTGCTGATTAATAAACAGGCATCGTGTAGACGGGCTTCCCGTATTGCATTTGCCAGCAAGTTAGCTATTTCAGTTGGGTTTTCATCATCTGGCAGACGGGCTAAATCAAGAGTTAACGTATTGATATCATGAGAAGCCATAATATTGCTTACTGCTAATTCTCTGGCACTGTCCTGTTTTCCTCTAAGTATTACCAGTGGAAGAATCTCGTCGGTTTTATTCAATAAGATTTTTCCAAGTGAATGAAAAACAGTTTGTGGATACCAATTTTGTGAGACAGGGATACTCCAATAAGCGCAGGTTGTTAGAGGAGGTAAAATAACCCGCTGGCCTGATAAAAAATGCCAGACAGCACTGTGGGTTAAAAATTGCGTTTGTAACCAGACAGATTCTTGGTGGTTATTGAGCTGTAATAGGTGGCTGCTAATTAATGGTGTTTGTGGTAACAAGCTGTTTTGCAGTAATTGCCAATCACTTTGACGCTGGCTAAATAATTCAATTGCTAAAGCAAAACTAGGCCACTGTTTTTTACTGTTACCATTTAGAGCGGCAAATAACGCATGATAACGACTGTCAAAATGGGGTAATAAACCTAACAGTAAAGCATTACGTTCAAATTCAGTCAGTTCAAAACGTTCGATTAAGAGTGATAATGGATCAAAGGTAGGGTTTTCCTCGGTTGTTTCTGAGCAGTGAATAATATTATCTGCTTTAGGTAGCCAATGAGGAACACCGAATGGTTCTGCCAGACGTTGTTCTACTTCATCTTCGGTAAGTAAAAAACTTTCCGGTAATGAATCGTACCTGTCACTTTTCTGGTAATAATAGTGCTGCAATCGCAGGTCAATACGTTCCAGATGAGAATAAAGCCAGCGTAATTCAGGGGTTATCGGTTGAAGTTCACCGTGGTTATTTGTCAGTAGGTAGTCCATATAAACCTTTTAAATGTTTTGCCAGTCAATCTTTAAAGGTCGATCCAGCCAGGGAAGTTTGGCGATATTTAATGGCCACAGCCAATCGGCCAATAATGCGTCGAATGGTTGTTGTTGTATTGTAATATTGATTTCCTGTTCATTGATTCGCAATTCACCCGGACGTTGTAAGAATAATTGGCGGACGTCATTGTGGCTTAATTTTTTCCAGGCAGGAAGTTGGGTGATAATAGCATCCAGCCATTGTGTGGTTATTAATTGTTTTTCTGGTTCAATAGAGATTGATTCACTATTTTCATCAGCCATTAACCCACATAGAACGTTATTCAACATTTTTCGTTCTGTTGGTGTTTCTTCGGTTTCCCAAATCAGGTAGTCAAGGAAATTGACGGCACTAAACTGGGCCTGACGATGGATAAATTTTTGTTCCTCAAGTAAACCAAGCTGATTAAATAGTGCTGGTAGCATCGGCCATAAAATTAATATTCCGGTGTTACTGACTTGATATAGGGTGGTTTTTTCAGGCAATAAAACGGATTTAGAATGTGACTTGTTGATAGTTCGAAGTTGGCTTCGGTTATTGACTCCTGTAACGGATATATCCGGTGCTGATTCTGAATTGGATCTATTTTTATCTGCTTTATTTGAAATAAAGTGTTCCGATAGATATTGGTATTCTTGAACTGATAGATGTTTTTTACAGAGTTGTGAAATAGGAATTGTTTGCCAGAGCTGTTTTAGCCACTTATTTAACGGGGAGTGGTGAGTTACAGCTTGACGAAATAATGTCATAATAGGTTCATCATGTTGTGAAATTTTATTTAGCTCGGTTGTGATATGAGATATCACTTTTGTATCAGGTTTGGGGATGTTCTGTGTATTATGCCGTTGTATATATCTCAATGCATTGAGTATCAGTTGCCCGGGTGAGACTGGTTCCTCCTGATATTGTGGTTCGTTGGTGTTTTCCGATAATCTGCGATTGATGGCGCTTAATAAAGCGGGTTGTCTGATAGCCAAGAGTCGTTTTAAACTCTGTTCGGACAAACAGCTTTTTGCTAATAATAACGCGGATTTGTTTTCTATTTGTGTTAATTGATTTATTAATTTTTTGATGTCGTTATTTCTATTATCTTCTATTGACTCCGTTAGGTTTAATGGGGAATGTTTCTGATATAAAGAGTGAATGAAATTCTCTGTATTAATTAAATTGTTATCGCCAGATATAGAAGGCTTATCGGTGATTTGATTTGATATTGTTTTATTTAGTAGAATTTCTTCCTTATGGTTGTTTATCTGATATTGGCTGAATGCTTTATTTAGTTCCATCTTGAGGCGAGCAGGAAACAGTGAATTAAAATCATGAAAATTTATTTCACCAAGATTGAGGGTTAATGTTTCTAAAGAGATATCATGATGAATGTTATATTCATTAAAGTATGAATTGAGTAATTTATTTATACTGGTTTGATTAAGCAGGGAGCCATGTAATACTTTTTTAGCTACCTGTTGATTATTAGCTTCAATAGTAATTGTAATCCGGTTTAACAGATTTGGCTCCGAATTCATATCAATATATCCTTGGTAATGAGTAAATAATAAATAATTTAAAACTGTATTTGTGAAATAGAATTAAAGTTTCATAATAAAGGCTAATAAATAATAGGGCGGAACTACATCAACGCTATGGCTATGTGAAGGGGATGAGGCTGTTGCTTGGTGATTATGTCCTTTCCCTTCGCCTGTTTTTGATGTGTATGCGTAACGAGGTGAAGTGGCTTTAGTCATTCCTACGGAGGAAGGGTTGTTGTTTATTACGTCTGTCGATGTCTCTGGACCGAAAGAGGTTTCATATTGCATTCCAACATTCATATAATAAGCCATTCCCCCAATGTGTTGATGACTAGGTATTTGTGATTCTGTTAACGTTGTATTTTGCACATTAACAGTGACAGAAACTTGAGTTGATGTTGTATTCTTGGAAAAATTTTTTCCATTACCACTCCCACTGGCTTTACTGCTGCTTTTTCCTGTCTCAGAAATAGTTTCACCACACATGACAAAACGACTTCTTAAATCTGGAACTGTAACTCCATTATAAGTTCCTCCATCACAAAATGCCCAACCTGTAGGGGAACTATTACCAGAGAACATCACAATCATTCCTCTGGGAAGTACTTTGTTAGGATCAATACTGACACCGCTTGAATTAACAGTGATACCGTTACCGGCTTTAACTTTTACACCATTTTTACTCAGGCTCAAACCACTTACACCGCTCCAGGCATTACTTGGATTTCCTCCCTCTAATTTCAAATAAAGACCAGTATTATCAGTTACCACAATACCGCCCCCGTCCCAACATTTAACAGCTATACCCTCTGAGTCAACGGAAATACTGCCATTATTCTTGGCCTTAACTTCTACTCCATTTCCACTAACAGTAATACCATTACCTTGACCAACACATATTCCGTTGTCTTTATTAATCAGACCACTACCAAGCTCTACGGATAAGATATCTTTTTCAAGTATTAATGGCGAAAAGTCTTGGCTAGCAAGCGTGCCCATTTTTAAATTAAGCGTACCATTATCATCCAGCTTCAATCCTACTCCTGGTCCATTTTGTTGCGGTGCTTGCCCGGTTGCTTTACGACCAACATCCGCAATATCAATCAAATCATTAAAATCCTTTTGTAAAGGAATACTGCCGTCTTTAAATTTATCTTTTAATTTATCAGTCTCAGGCCCAATACCTTTTGAGTTAGTTAATGTTTGTTGCTCTTGTGTTTTTACAGAATAACGAATTTCTTTCATGGCTAACTCCATAAACTATGTTTAATCTAAAATTGTGATTAGTAGATATTTTTGCTTATTCGTTCTCTTTCGGAACATAGAACAATTCATTCTGGATTATCTTTTTGGTATTCCACTCATCGTTGTTTTCACCGACAACTTCCTCTCTTTGGTGCGGTGTAGCAATTCGCATTGTTCCTATGCCTTGTAAAGCAGAAGGTAATGTACCTAATGTCAGGCTTTCCAGAATCGAATAGGCAGAATCACCCAAAGGTGCACCATTATTTTGCCAACGTTGATAAGTCATGCCGAAATTTGAAAATGCGTCCCGATCCATCCAGTGAATAATCATAGAAATATGGGCAGGAAACTCGGTAAGAATGGTTTCTTTAACCCATTCTTCTAGTTTATAGGGATCAACACCGGGCTTGTCGTTAATTAACTTACTGTTTACTACTACGCTGATAACAAATGAGAAACGATCGGTTTTTTCATAATCCTTACCTGAAAAATACCAACTGTATCGCCGGGCTTCTTCCGGAGCAGGGAACGTCAATGTCGAACTATTCTGACGTTCAATAATCAAGGTACCCTTGATGCGATCAAAGCTGACAACTTTTGCATACAACTTTTTTGATTCATCTGCATATTCCTGTGTAACTCCTGTTACCCCTAAATGTTTGGTCAGGGTAATTTCATCACCTACCGCAATCAGGGACGGGAAGGGGGTGTGTGCTGTGCGGGTCAGACGCCGCTGGTTGTCAGGCAATGGCTGGTCATTCAGGGATTGATCTCTATCGTAGGCCAGACGGTAGTTCATATCTTCCATCCAGACCACGCTGTTTTGCCAGAACAGTTTTTTTGCTTTGTCAGCGGCTATTATCCGTTCCAGATTGTATTCCAGTTGCGTACTATTACCCACGTCCAGCCAAAACCGATCTTCCTCGGCTTTGACTATCATCTGACCACGCACTGTAAATTGGGTGTTGCCCTGTTCGCCTTCACAGAGGATTAAATTGATCACTTGCCCCTGTCTCAGCTTGCCATTAATACTGGCTTGCTTAATCACCAGATAAGGCGGTTTGGTCTGGCTCTCTTTCTCTTCCTCTTCCTCTTTCTCTTCCTTATATACACAGTCCGGCGTCTGCTTTGTATCAAACTGGCTATTGGGCCTGATTGGCAGCAATGCCCGATGCTCCACCAGATAAAAAGGCAGTTTTCTCAGATCAGGCTTCGGTTTAAACAGCTCACCGCCTAACCCTATACGGGCAGCAATGCGCTTTTGCAGCGAAGAAACCTGATCAATTCGAATGTTGGCACGGTGATAAGTTAATGTCGGTTGTTGAGCCAGATAGCCCTGTTGCACAGTGAGAAAATCATCGATGGGGGTGGTAAAGGTACTTGGTGCCCGTTCAGTGCCAAAATAGCCGAGCAGGTAATTGACGATATCCAGTTCGTGATCTCTATCGAGGGCGATCTGTTTTAACAGTGCCTTTAATGCAGGGGCGTAATCCTGATGGGCTTCATCATTGACAGAACCCGGCTTAAACGGCCACTGATCACCCCAGACTTCATCTCCCTCGCGCTCAAAAGCCAACAATTTCGGCAGCATGGCAATTTGCTGGCAACCACAAGCCAGCATTTGTTCAAATGGCAACATAAACTGATGAAGTGACAACAGGCGTTGGTCATGTTCACTCTCAGACAAGGGTTGTTGTAACTCATAGCAAGCAGGCAACGTATCGCTGACGGGATAATAACTAGCTACATCGCGATGCCGACCGTAAGCCAATACCACAGGTTGATTCTGAATCAGGAGAGGATTGGGCAAACTGTCCCGAATTTGTTGTTCAGTAACCGTAACGCTGATCCCGCCTTTGACGATCACCCTGAGCGGGCCATCATGTTGTGCCAATTGATGGAGTGGATCTTGACCCCACAGGCGAGGGTAATAGCCTTTTTCAATTGACCACGACCAAGCATCCCCTTCAACCGACTTAATCAGTTTTGTATCAACACTTTCATCCAACTGAAGGCGATTGACATTCTGAATACCCTTAATCTCAAGCAGTTTATTAACCAGCCGGCTAAGATTGAGGGTGATCGGTTGCGTATAGTCACGGGCTGTCGGCAATTCAGGGATCCAGCCATGTTGCAACTGTGGCCCTTCAAAGATTTCATCATTGTACATTCCGGCATCTTGCAGTGTTTCAGTGCGGTAACGCTGTGCCTCAGGCATCAGATACTGCTCTGCTGTGCTATAGACGGCCGCAAAAATACCGGCGACATCCTGTACATCATCATCCAGTTCGATGTCCAGTAATAGCGGAAAATCAACCGGTTGTGACCAAGTAATCTGACTGACTGACTCCCCGATATTGCGGTTTTGGGTCAAAAAGTCTGTCAATTGCTGAGTAGCTGCGGTCAGGTTCTCCTGCGTACGGCGGGTGGGTTCCAGATAGAGACAGTAATTGCCTCTCAGCGTAAACTCTGTTGCACCTTTACTACTGACAAAGCTATATTCCCTCGTGGTTGCATCATACCAATAGGTATAGCGCTGTGTTTCTGGTTCACGTACCAGTTGTACGTTACGGAACAGAAAATCTTCTTTATCCTGTAAAGTAGTTTTCTTTTCACAGTCAATAGTTTTTTTGTCACAGTCGCTGCTATGCAGGTCCAGCAACGCTTTCCGATAATCATCGGTAGTGATTGGCCCACAAGTCAGCGTATTGTGGGGACCAAATTCTGCGGGAAAAATTCCGTCTTGCTGGTTCTGGTTATCTGGGGCAGGAGTCAGTAAATCTGCCAGGGGAAGGGTATGACGGTAAGCCAAATCTGACACACCGTAACTGAGTCCTTCCAGAAAGGTGATGCCGGGGTCGTGTTCCGCCGTGTCGCTCCACAGTTTTCCGGCCTGTTGCCCAACCACCTGATGGGCTTGTTCCAGCAAGGTATCAAAGTGAATATCGTCTTTCACTTTATGAAACAGTGCATCTTGATTATTCATCGTTATTTCCTCGGCATTGCAGCTTATTGTCTGCGTCCCAGACTAAAATCAGCACCTCATTATCTTTGGCTTCCACCGATACGGTGATATCACTGCCTTTAGCCTCATCCGCCCGACACAGCGTCAGACAGGTGACCCGCTCAACCAGAGGCTGTTGTTGAATGGTCGCCAGTAACTGGTAATAGTTAATGCTGTTATTCAACATAACGGGTCGCTGCTCATCGACGCTCCAGGGCATATACGCCTCACTGAGTTGCTGCCGTAGCTGGCGATAGCCAAAATCGTTGTTAACATCCGGTTTAAAAACCACCGTGTAATTAATGTTCACATCAACATATTGGGGATTGTTGATCTTAATCTCAGCCCAGGAAGAGGCTTTTTGCTGTAACCACTCGGCCATTTCTTGCAGACGTGCCGGGTTTAGTACCGGACGCAAAGGGTCATCGCTGTCGTTGTATCGGTTGGCAGGAATGATTGTCAGTTTCTGTTCCTCCAATGTCGGTACTCGGGTGAGTTCATCATTGCCTGGGTACTTAACATCAAAGATGCTGACATAACGCTCTTTTAACAGTGTCGCCATATTGTCCCAAGTTAAGGCTCGGTTACGGTGGGACAGGTGTTGAGCTCCCCGTTCAAAAAAAGCGCTGTCGGTTTCCGGTACACGTCCATTCCATGACGCCCAAGGCTGGCTGATTGAAGCCACGACAATGATGGGTTCAACCGGACGCTGAATAGTGCCTGCCGGTAATGGCGTTAAGAAATGGCTGTGACTGATGTTATCGGCATTCACCAATGTTGCTGTCAGGGCGTTATAGATCAGGCCGTATAACCAAGGGCTTTTTCCCCATGAGTCGTTATGTGTGGGGATAACCACGATTGCCTTTAACCAATAGCGTCCCGCTGGCATCTTTGTTGCCTGTTTGGAGGCGTCAGCGGGCAGAACAACCTGCCATGTGCCATCCTGATACAAATGTTTGGTTTCATCATTGACCCACGCATCCAATGCAGCCCATTGATTTTCTTGATTCAGGTAATACCAGGAAACTTTTTCGGGTTGCTGCGGTGATTTTAATTTCCAATATAGCGATAAGGTCTGTCCCGGCTCGACGTCAGTGATACCGAGGTATAACGCGGGGTTTGCTTCCAATGGCTCAATTTGGGGACTATAACCAAAGGGGGTGATGTGATACGTCTCGAACGAGTTTTCATCTACGGCCTTTTCTTGCACTTTGAGTTCGGTCACCGTGGGCAGTGCCTGGCTGTCTTTTCCCTGTAGCCGGAGTACTGGCTGGGTGAAAACAAGGTTATCCAGATCCTCTGGCGCACTGATTGCCGGCTCTTTATCCGAAAGCGTCAGGATGACTTCTTTTTCATCTCCCTCATCTCTATTTTTATCAACATGTAAAGTTAACCATTGGTTTCCACTGCTGATTTGAGCCACCAGATTTTGGCTATCAATATTTTTCTCAAAGGTAACAGTTATCTTTCTTGTTCCTTCTTCCATCGCCAACTGTGCGGAAGTGATCAACACACCGTCCAGCACAGATTTATCCTGATCCGTTTCACTGAATAACCGTATCCCATCAGATGGCAATGCTATCTGTGCCTGTAAATCCCAGGGGGTCGCGCTAACCCATTGCTGCTGTTCTTTATTCCGTAACCAGTACAAGTCACTGATATAACCACGGTTCGCCAGCAAATTGGCATCCAGCGCATATTGCAGGGCATTGCCTTGTTCATCTTGCTCCGCTTCAAATAAGGTGCCTTTAGTGAGCAGTTGCTCTGTGACGGTTGAATTCAGTTCCACCGACAAGGCAACCTGATCGGGTTGTGCCGGGCGGGGGGACAGCCCCAAAAGCGCCCGATAATAGAGATTGCGATGAGCCGCAGGTAAGGTATTCAATAAGGAGATTGGTGTTTCCAATAATCGTAATACCGCTAATAGAAAAGCTTGATGAGGTAATAATTCCCCATTGGCTTCGATTTCCCCTTGATATAATTCAGCCAGTTTCTCCGGCGTATTATTCGCCATAAAGAAAAAGTCATTCCAATGTTTATTGCCCTGATTGAAGGGAATGATTTTGGTGTACTCTTCAATATATTGGAGTAATTGCAAACTGGTTCGATTATATAATTTAAAACCGTTCGTCGGCATCAAGTCTGACAATGTATTATTTAACTCAGTTAATTCCATAATATCACCTGTGTGGCACAGAGATTCCTCTGTGAATAAAGGATTATTCACACTGTTTAATTTCGGTTTGTTTCAGCCAATGCCTTAATTCACGGTGGCAAAATTTTGTTGAGTGATAAAACTGCCTTTGCCCGATGAAGGCGTTGTAACATCCGGTTGCGGCGGGTTCACGGTATTATTGATGGCGGGTGATTGAGGCGTAAACATGGCTGTAAACTTCTGCCCCTTGATAATTAATGCCGCGCCACTGGTACATTGAAGGGCTTGCTGGCTGGCATCCAACGCACTGATGGTAATGGTGCCGGTTCCCGGTGTTGTATGCATTGCTGTGATATAGGTTGCAGAAACCCTGACTTGTTTCTCATCCCCCAGAATGCAGACTTTCTTGCCGTTTACCTGCGCATGTCCTTTACCGCTGATCTTACCCGGGCTGGAAACCGTCACCTGTCGATTTCCAAAGTTGGGATCAAACTGGAGTATGTCACCGTCTGTCACAATGGACTCACTCATACCACCTCCATTACCCGACCTTCACTCAGTGCCAGTGTTCCCTGAATTTGCTGATTGATATCGCTTCCCCGCAGGCGGTACATGACCTGCACTTGCAGGGTATTCTTGCTGTTTGGTGATTGAAGAACTTGGATATCCGTAATATCCGCCCGTGATTCATAACGCAATACGCTGTCATGGATACGGGATTCAATTTCAGCAAACAATTCGTTGCGGATATTTTCAAACATAAAATCATTTAATCCGCAGCCATAATTTTCGCGCATCAGGCGCTCCCCCGGCTCAGTGCTGAACAGAATGTGCAAACTCTGGCGCACATCTTCCGCCCCCTCAGCCATTTCCACCCCCTTTTCAAGGGAAAACGCGGGAGGGAACGCCCAACCACGACCATAGAGTTGTGTCAGTATTTGGTTTTCCATTGTTCACCTTTCACTGGGTAAGATTAATTTTGGCACCTTTGATTTCAACACTGTTTTTGCCGGACAGATTGAGCGATTTATCCATTTGGGCATTCATTGTCTGTGCTTTCAGTGTTAATTCTTTTTTCGTTGACAGAGAAATATCTTTATCCTGTTGGAGCGTGATTTGATTATCTCCCGCATTGATTCGGATAATTTTTTCTTTGCCATTGATGACAATTTGTTGTTGGTTTTCACCTTGTTTAATCACCAAAATTTTTTCCTGATTATCTTGGGTAGGTTCTAAAGGCGCTTTATTTTTCGGATTGTGCATTGCCCCCAGAATCACCGGATAACGTGGATCACTTTCAAAGAATCCGACAATCACTTCGTCACCGGGTTCCGGGTAAAAACAGAAACCGCTTTCGTGGCTGGCGTAAGGTTTTCCCAGCCTTGCCCACAGAAATTCATTCGGGCGATTCAGCACCGGCAGAATAATCGGAATGCGGTTCAAGGCTGCCTTGTCCTGCTGATACTTTGCTACTGTCGCAATATGCAGTTCGGGGGCATCGGGCAACACGGGCAGATATTCCTGTTGTAAGCCCATGCTCAGGGTGGTTTCCCAATCAATTCGTCGGTTAAAACGATGGCGAACCGCCGTAATGCTGGCTGTACCATCCAATTGTGAACCAAATCCCGTTAATTGAATGTTATCCCCTAACTGATAACGCCCATCGCCTTTAAGCAGGAATTCGCCTGTGACGCCAGAAACACGCTGATTCAGCAATAGTCCCTGTGCCAGATAGCCGCTTTCTTGGGTGGTTAACGGACTGCTGTAGCGAATGTCCCAACTTGTTTTATTCAAAGACGCCAGCCTATCAGGGGAGAGTGCCTCTTTCCCCACGGCAACACTGCCGTAGCGGCCGCCTGACAACTCCTGTTGTTTACTGATATCCCAGCCACTGACTTCCAGTGAAGCGGGGTTAAGATGATTGTCAAACTGCCAGCTTGCATCTTTGACGACGATATCTTTTTTCTCATCCCCCCGGTTTTTCAGGGTATAGGTTGAGTTAGATTTCAGGGATTCAGGTTGGACAAGCCGGGCACCTTCTGTCGTGGGTAACAGCCATACGCCAGTGGCTGATAGCCGACACAGCAGAAAACGCCAGTCTGAACAGCGAAATTGCACCATCTGCTCATGCTTTTGATCTAACGCGGCTATCTGTTCAAAGTGAGCCTTGATGCCAGCCTGATTCAATAGGGTGTTTAAGACTGATTTTTCATTGCTATCTTTAAACAGTTGTGAATGTTGGGTATCCACCATCAGTTGCAAGCGATGTTTGACGAGCAACGTGAGCAATAATTGCTTATTTTTGATCTTCAACGTGTTACGGGTAATCAGGCCGTTAAACAACACCGATTTCCGGCCGCCATCAGTCACTTCCAGACGCAGGGTTTTGCCTACTTGACAATGGGCCAGTTCTGCCTGTACATCTGTCTGGCTGAAAGAGGAAAGTGGCCTGTCCGGCAGGCTGAATTTCAGCGTTGCCGAAGGGATGCTGTTAACACGGTAATAGGTATCCACATCGACGGCGGCCAAAAGAGACAATACCTTGCCATCTGCAATAATTTTCAGTTGATGGCTCATGGTGCGTCTTCTCCTTTGGTGGCCTGTAATATTTCACCCGGTACAAACCCATTGAGGTTATCCAGACCGTTTTGCCAGGCCAGTGTCAAATAATCGACGCCGCCGGACAGAGTTGATGCCGTACTCGCTGCCATCAGCGCCAGCGATGCGCCATCTTGTACCCGTAAGGCGATTTTTGCCGGCGATTTCAGGTTCTGTTCTGTCTCCTGCAAGACCAGACTTTCATCCGCCACCAGTGTCAGGATAACCCGCGCCCGCAAGGGAGTGGCATCACGATCAAACAAGGTGTAACTCACAGACAGACCTTTCGCCCTGCCGGCAAAATAACCGCGGTTTTCCCAACGCATTTTTCCCCATTTAATTTGCAGGAACCGCGTTTCACTACTGGTGGCATCCACGCTGCACAGTTGCTTGAGCTGCATTAGCTGAGCTTCAACGGGGGTTTTGTTACCCGGCATCGTGGCATCAAAAATCAACTCAAGGGATAACCCTGCGGGCTTGGCCTGTACATAAATACTGCTTTGTTTCTCACTATTAATAGCCTGAGATTGTTGATAATCCGTTTGGTAATCCAGTTGCAGGGAGTCGGGGTTATACATAGCTTGCACTGTGCCTGCCCGTATTTTCCCTTCCCTGTCTTTATAAGCATTAATGGTCAGCTTTGCTAAACCACGTTCAATCAGACTCATGGACGCCACCCTTCCTCATCGCGTAATGCGGCCAACACTTCGCGTTTAATTTTTTCAATCAGGATTGCTTCATCCAGACTTTCCTGAATCAACGAATGGCCTTGCCGGTCTGATTCAGTCGCTTGCGTTGGTCGTATTGGCGCTGATGACACCACTTTTGCCTGAATGATTAATTCTCTGATTTCTACTGTCATACTTTGACTCCCAACCAGCACATATCCTGATAGCGTAGTTCAAGGGTATTCACCAAAATGGCGTTGCTGTTCGCGTCAAAGTCGCCGGTTTGCCAGCGTACCGGCAAGGCATTGCTCAGTGTCCAACTGGATACGGGCAATAAATTTTCGTTTAACAGCATAATCACCACATCCGCATAGGCGATTTTTTCTCCGCGCAATACGCGGTCAAACATCCAGGTCAAAGGAGAAACCGTCATCACGCCACGTTCCAGCGTTAATGTGCCGTGTTGGATCTTCTCGGCCAGATAGTTATTGCGGGCGTTTTCGCCGCCTTGACTGTGCTGGGTCACCTGAAGCTCCCGACTCAGGCCGGAAATGCGCTGAAAGCGGATATCCAGCGGATCGGGAATACCATTAAAAATAAAACTCGCCATAAAACGGTGGGATACCACGGGGGTGTAATAATCGTTCATTGTGCTCTTTCCTTCTTAAGACAAAAGCGCTCCCGTTTGGGTATCAAAGACCAAACTGATCTCAATAAATTCAGCGGGAGACAATACGGCCAGGGCGACTTTCATGACCATTTTCCCGGCACGGATATCCTCTTCGGTCATCGTCTCATTTACCCCTAACAGCACAGTAAATGCCTCATCTTCCCGTGAGCCGTACAAACCGCCCTGTAACCACAGTTGTCGTAACCAGTTGTAACTTTGCCCCTTGCATTTCATCCATGTCAGTTCGTTATTAGGTTCAAAGATGTACATACGGGCCAATTGCGCCAAATGTACGGTGACATAAGAAACCAGACGCCGGGTTTGCAGGTAACGCCATGGCGTATTATTGGTGTTTTCCAGCGTGCGGCATCCCCATACGCGTATGCCTTTACCGGGAAAGCTGCGAATCAGATTCAGAGAGGCGCCATCCGGGTTAAAGAGTGCATTGGCCTCAATGTAAGAACGTACCGGGCTGATAACTTTGGCTAATGCGACGTTGGCGGGAGCAGTCCATACGCCCTGTTGGTTATCGTTACGCTGAATAATGGCGGCGACCGCAGCGGTAGGTGAGAGTACGATAGGTTGGTTTTTTTCCTGATAGGCACTTTTCACCATTGGCCAATATACTGCACCCCATTGTCGATCATTTGAGGAAAACTGAGCCAGACAATCAGCGGCTAATGTTGGATCGTCTGGCGCATCCAGTAATCCCATAATGCCGCGCCGACTCTTGCAAAGATCGAGTACTGATTGCCAGAATTGTAGCCAAAGGTCTTTTTGGGCGCGGAGATCATTAAAGTGGGCAATATCGGGCACGACAATTAACGTGATTTCGCTCTCTGTGGAGATTGCTTTCGTAACTGAGTCTTGCTGTAGAGCGGTGATAATTGATTGAAAATCTTTTCGATCCTTATAATTACCTAGTGACAGCACATAGGCTTGCTGACCGTCGTTTTCAAAGAAATGGCGCACGGAATAGTACATTAATCCCGTCTGTTTAAATGACAGGGTAAAATCGGCCAGGCTATTGAGTTTGATGGCGGTTTTATCACTGGCATGGTTATTTTCAGCAGGTTGGGTATAGCCGATAAAAACGGGTATACCGACAAATGCCTCATCTTGTTTCTGAGATATCAGGTTCTCCGTGATGGTGACGCCGGGCTGTGTTATTTCCATTCTTGTTTCCTCAATAGAACAGGCGCGGCGAACCGCGCCTCAGTAGGGTTACTGTGTTACATTTTGCGAAAATTGCAGGATAATAAATTCAGCCGGGCGTACGGCAGCCATACCGATTTTGACGATCATCTTCCCTTGTTTAATGTCATCGTCGGACATGGTGACACCTTTACCAATCTGGACAAAATAGGCTTCATCTGGTTTAGTTCCTGCTAAACCACCCTGTTGCCACAGTCGATACAGATAGTTATTGATGGCGCTACGTACTCGTTCCCAGGTGGGTTGGCTGTTGGGCTCAAAGACGGCAAATTGCATTGCCTGCTTGATATCGCGTTCTGCGCTATTAAATAAACGCCGAACTGGAATGTAGCGCCAGTTATCATCATTTTGCAGAGTACGTGCGCCCCACACAACAAACCCTCGATTATTGAAATAGCGGATGGCATTGATGCCTAATGGATTCATGGTGCTTTGGTCATCATCGGTGAGTCTTTCGGTAACATCACTAATCCCGTTAAGCACAACATTCGCTGGTGCTTTCCAGACACCACGGCTGGCATCAGTGGCACAATATATGCCAGCCATGGCAGCACTGACAGGAATGGTGTTGTCGCTGGAGGCTATTTCGTCCTGTATTGCTTGAACCGCTTGTTGGTAGATAGTTGGGTTTTTCTCTTTGAGTTGCGCCAGGTTTTTGACTTCATCGGGTTTTGTTTTTGCATCTTGATAACCTGATACTGCTATCTGGCTATCTTCTGCTTGAATAAGTTGTGAGACTTTAACCGCCGGATAATACGTTGCGGTTTGTGATGGTACATGAATATCATTGCTGAGTGTATCTGTTTTACTCCCGCTGTCAGCGATAAGAAAATATCCGGCAAGAGTTAGTGATTTATATATCGATTTATATATCGCATTCTTATATACCTGATCCTTTTCAGGGCAGATTATTAATGTAATTTCTAAAGCCTGCTCAATTAACTCAGGGATTAAGTTGAGGTTTCTTCCTATCAACTCTACATCAGAAAGTGGTAGGATGTAACAGGGTCCACCGCCATTTTGAAAATAAAGTTTTAAGGCGTCACTGCTTGTCGTGTAGGTATCGACATTAACACCATAAGTGTAACCGGGGTCTCCATTTTCTACCTGAATAGTGGTCTTTGTTGTGGGAACAACTTCTGTATTACCCTTGACTTGTGTATCGTCTTTGACCTCCATATCACTTCTGGCTTCCGCATTGCCTTCGCTTTTTTGGGGAACAGGAGTGGGAGACAATGGCTTAGGTTCAGTTTTAGTTGATGTGATTTCTATCGATGTAATACAACCTACATTAAACAGATCAGTAAAATCCAGCCAGCTATTAATATGCGTTATCTGTAACGGTGGGGTTTCTATTTTTTTCGGTGAGAAACGCCCAATAAAAACAGGTATTGCGGTATTGCCTTGGCTGACAGACAGATCTAATGACGCATCTTCTTCAATATAGACGCCAGGATAGGAGGTTTGTGTGGTCATATTGTCCCCCCTTTTACTGGTTCATATTCTGAGTGAATTGCAAAATAATAAACTCGGCTGGGCGAACTGCCGCCATACCGATTTTGGCGATCATTTTGCCCTGTCTGATATCGTCATCGGTCATGGTGACGCCTTTACCGATTTGAACAAAGTAAGCTTCATCTGGTTTATTTCCCGCTAAACCACCTTGCTGCCACAGACTATATAGATAGTTATTGATGGCACTGCGTACTCGTTCCCAGGTGGGTTGGCTGTTGGGTTCAAACACCGCGAAACTCATGGCATTTTTAATGTCCCGTTCTGCACTGTTAAACAGGCGACGAACAGGGATATAACGCCAATTATCTTTGTCCTCAAGTGTGCGAGCACCCCAGACCAGTGTGCCGCTCTTAGGAAAGGTACGGATCATATTCAGTGCTTTACCTTGGTTATATTTTCCTTGCAGGTCGTCAGTCATCGGATATTTGGGTTGTAATCCACCTTGAATAGCCACGTTAGCTGGTGCTTTCCAGACACCTCGGCTGCTATCGACACTGGCATAAATACCGGCCATGACGGCACTAGGCGGAATATCAACCAGGGTTTTCTTTTCTCCCCATTCGGCGGTCAGCCAAGGGTAGTAAACGGCGGCATAAGGCGTAGCAGGGTAAGGCTGGCGTACTTTTTCTGGGTCTTTTATATCGGTATCAAGTGGTGGGCCATCAAAAATAGCAAATAAGCCTTTGCCTGGTTGGCAAAGTGTTCCTACGGCAGTAGTAATATTTTCTCCGGCAGCAACCAGTAATGTCACATCATCAAGTTTTGGCACTTGTGTTTCTAAGTCTTGAGTTTTGACGAGATAGCAATATCCACCGCCGTTAATAAAATAAGCACGCAGTGCAATATCAAGTATATTGGCAGGATCAAATTGTCTACCTGTGAGTGTCAGATATTCCAGCCAGTTACTAATGCGAATATAGGGCTTATCTGGTATTAATGGATTGATATCTGCGCCAGCGCCAGCAAAAACAGGCACTGCCGTTGCACTGGAACTAATGGAGAGTGACAGCGAAGCGTCTTCTTCAATATAAACGCCGGGATAAGTTGGGGTTATTGGCATATTGCCTCCAGGTTATTGTGCGATATTTTGCGCGAACTGTAAGATAATGAATTCAGTCGGATGGATGAGCCATGACAATATTGAGCATCATGTGTTAGCGCAATTCGTTATGTCAGACGATTATCTTCTTCAATATAAACACCCGAATAGGTTGTTACTGTGGATATAAATTACCCTCAATGTTAAGGAACTTGAATGGTGACTCTGTCTGCTGTCAGCGTTACTTCCTGAATCGCAATTTCATTGCTGGTGGCATCAAAAGAGGGAGAGGTTAAGGAGGTTGGAAATGCATTCGCCACGTTCCAGGTCATTAAAATTTCAGTACCGGTTTCGTTAGTCAAACTAATTGAAATGTCTTTCTTTTCAACTTGATTAAGCTGAATAGAATTAATCCAGTCAAAAAGTTTAGTATCGCCAGAGAAGATACCTTTACGTAAAGTAATATTAATCGACTGACGTTGTCCCGGCATTTTATAATAATTGCCGATACCATCTTTATACTCAATGACGTCATGAGAAATATCGAGTCCGGAAACACTGTTAAAAGGAATTTGTTCGTCACCGATTGAAACAACAAACCGATAAGTAGGGATGGGATAGTCAACGGCGATTTGTTCTTGAGTTATAGCCATGATTTTTTCCTTCTATTATTTGTATTTAAGATATTTATCGCTTTTTTACTAATGTTGGGTTATGGGTATAGCTACCGCAATAACCTGACTCTCAAAGGCTAAAGTTTATTATAAATATTTAATGATTAATCAAAATAATTTTTTCATTAATGAAAAAATTATAAGCAATGAAGATATGTAGATAATCTTATGATTATCATTAATTGATAGAGTTTGCAATAGAATTTATTAATCATATTTTACGTTGATTTGTTCATGTTTTTCTTTATAAGAAAGAGGTTGTAATTCTTATTTAAAATGAATCGGATATCATTATTTTCAAGGATATATGATATTACAGTTAATAGTTTATTCTAAAAGAGATTTTATATAGATATATTATAATCAAGGGATAATTGCTGATTGATATCCAGATTATTGCGAGCCATTGTAGTCAGTACATATGATATAAAATTGATTGGGGATATGCGATTAGCCTTACAGATGGGGAGATCTGTATTATGGTTGTTGCTGCACTTAGATGAAGTATAAAACGCATTGTTGGATGCTAGAAAGATTGTATAACTGGATAAGCCATTTTTATTGGATATTTATTCGTTGAGGTAAAAATTAGGAAGTCATTATAAAGCAATATTGTACTTTTATGTTAATGTGGATTATTCGTTTGGGGTAAAATTCTGTTTGGATGATTTTTATAGTAATAATTTGGTGTTTTAATTTAATAATGCATGAATATTTTTGTGGAAATTTTATGTATGACAATAAACTTGACGATTTCTTAAAAATGACTATTACTTATATAAGTAAGTATGATGTATCTCTAATATCCATTTCTTCTATAGTCAAGGAGCTATCTGGGTAGTATTATAAAAAATATAGAATAAACCTGATAGGATAGATAACGAGGGATTATTATGAATGTTTACTAGTTGATTGTGTAAAGATGAAATTATAATATTAATATACTAATTACTACCGTTCAAGGCTACAGTGAGTAGTGATTCTTATAATATTATATTTATATATGATTTTTTGCAAATAAAGTCTGTGTAATTCTTTGTTTGCAAAATCTTTATTTTTATAGGATAAAATTATGACTCTATACAAAAGAATATTTTTACTTTTCATGATGTTATTTACTCCTGTAATATCATGCTTTGCGGATACTAAAATAATAGATAAATTATCTGACGAAGATAATAAGGCTATATCTCAACTATTAGACAGTATTCAGAAACCTAATGAACCTCAATTGATCAATTTAACTATTCCATCTTATGAGAGAGGATATAAAGCACTGTTACAGTACAATGGTATTACAAGACAGAAAAATCCTGATGTTTTTGAACATATTGATGCGATGAAAGCAAAGCAAGAAGCATTGATTAAGAATAAGGCATTTGATGAAATACCTATCTCGAATACAGGGTCAGAAGGAAAACCAGAAAACTTTTTTGGTAAGCCTATAATAACATCTTCTAAAGATTATAAATCAATTTCAGCTACAGTTTTTAATTCCCTTTATTATCCTGATTCCACCGTTCCTTCATCGTTCCAGGATACACTGGTAATTTATGCACTTAATAAAGATAGACCTACTCTACGGGCAATCGCATCAGGTTCAAGCAGTCTAGAGAACAGGCAAGTACGGAGCCATACAACACAAGCTACTCCTAAGGATAATGTACTTGATGGTATCAATAATCCTAATCGATCTCCTGTTATCGTTGTTTCAATGTATCAGGGAAAAATAAATGGAATAAGTATAAGTAACGGGCCTGTTGTAATGAAGTCAAATATATTTGGTCCCTCTAATGTGCCAAAAAAGATGTGTAACACGTCACCTAATGCACCTAATTATGTAAAAAAGGAGATATGTAATACGGACCCTGGTTATGATGAGTATCTTCAGCATATGCGCCCTATAGTCGTTTGTTTAAATAGAAAAAATCCTGAAAAAGGTACTCCGGATGTTTGCGATTATGGCCCAATGACGCGAGGTCTTCCAAATGAGAAAACATCCATTAACCTGGAATTAGTTGGTAGTGTTGAATTCCATGATCCTATCTTGGTTGATAGTGATGGGAACCCTATAGGAACCGAATTTGTAGATCTAAGGGTGGATTTGTCGCTGGTCGGCCTTGATACTGGTGGTGCATGTAAACTTGAAAGAGAAATTTCACAACCGACATTTTTGAAACATGTACTACCGTTTACTACAGATAAAAGAAAATTGTCATGGGATTTTTCTAAAGATAAACAAAATCTTCCTGATAACGAATATGCTAATTTCGGGGCACTATGCTGGAAAAATAATGAAAGATATGTACTGGACTTACAAGCTACTGTTTTAACAACTCCTGATGGTACATCAGATTCAGCATATCCTGTTCAGTTCACTTATAATAATAATCCCGCAAGTACTCCGTCTAAGAGACAATTCATTTACCCACCAATTAACATTCAATATGGTTGTATTGCTGAAGGTACATTAATAGATATGGCTGATGGTTCTAAGAAGAAGGTTGAAGATATACGTCCAGGTGATAAAGTCCTAACAAAGCAAGGCGGTATATTACAAGTGAAAAGCCGTATTGTAGGCCATGATACCGAATTTGTTGATTTAATTTATAATAACGGTGAAAAAGTTTCACTGACTCCAACTCATCCTGTTGCAACATTACGAGGAATAGTAAAAGCCGATGAACTTAAGGCTGGTGATACAATACATACTCGTGATGGTCAAACTACCCTTAGCTCAGTTAAATTGAGAAACACAGATCCATTAAACGTGTATAATTTCGTGTTAGAAAAAACAGATGATAAAAGTCAATTATTACCTGAAGATGCCTTGCTTTTCGCTGGTGGCATTTTAGTCGGTGATAATAACCTGCAAAGAAAGGTATCGATAGCAAATTAATATCTTTAATTGTTAGTATTAAACTGCACCACCTCCTAATGGAGGTGGTCTTTTACTTATAGTTTTAGTTTTGTCAAATAATAAATGGTCAGCCAAAGAACCGCATCCTCCTATTTAAGATATAGGTTTAGCGTTGATTTCGTTCCATTTAAGCTTAAATTCCCTATTTCTTTCTCAATAGATAGTTAGCAAAAATTCGCTGTCCATGTTTAAAAAGCCTGAGTCAATGAAAGGTATTTTTCCTTAGCAAAAGACAGTTTTGCATACCCCATTTTTACAAAAATGTGATCTGTGACAGGCTCGGTACAACAGTAAGTCTTAACAACAAATTAATTTAATATATAAAAAATATTTATTTATTGTTACTTGCAGCTAATTGACAGAATAAAATTCATTGATTTTTTAATAGGCTATATTATCAATTTTAATCGATATTCACGATTGAAATTAAAATATTTGATAGTTTTTGACGATCGTTTGTGTGATTTTTGAACGTTTTAAACAATTTTATTTTTAAAATTGTAACTCATAGAATTAATTTCAACACGAAACACTAAAATGTTTTAAATATTTTTATGTATGTTATTATTGCGTTAATATTTTATTTCATTTGGTGAGTATGTGAGTGGTAATGCGTCTCTTATTTTGATTTTGGAGTGATTAGCATGAACAAGAAAGTCAATGTACTGCGTAGCGCCAGGTGTCAATCGGGTTTTACGCTAATTGAAGCATTGGTTGTGATGATTGTTGGTATTGTGATATTGGCAGCCGCCGCAGCCGGGATTGGTAAGTTGTTTCGGGCTTCGGAAATTTCAACCGAATCGTCGAATATTACTCAGATGGCCGCAAATTTGAAGTCAATTAAAAATGGCGCCAAAGGCTATGACAGTTTGGATAACAAGATTGCCATTAATTACAAAGTCGTTCCCGCCAATATGACTCAGGATGGTAAGAGCGGGATTATTTTTAATAGTTGGAATGGCAAGGTAATCATTTCTCCGGGCGATGCCACCGCTCAGACCTTTAAGATTGAGTATCAAAATGTTCCTGATGAGGCTTGCCAGCAACTTTCGCTGAAATTGCGGGTTGCGGGTTGGTCGAAAATGACCGTGGGTGGTGGAAGTGGGAAAGGACAGCAATCTGGCATGGAAATTAAACCAGATTCGACTTTGGCGCAAATTGAATCAGCATGTAATGCCAATGATGCAAATACCGTGACGCTTGTTTCTGCCAGTTAGGGCATTGATTGTTTTGATGTGATATGTGGCTTGGCAGGCTTGGTGAAGGCTTCTCAAGCTGCATTTTTTGGCGAGGGAAGTAGCCGGTTTCGCTGGCTTTGGTTTTGTTGTTGTTTCCCTTATCCAATGCGGTTCGTTGTGTGCTGAATCTGCCGGGAGATCATCATGATGATAGGGTGGTTGCAATCTTCTACCGGATGTCTGGTCTTGGCGGCTGGGTTGCTAGGGTTGTGTGTCGGAAGTTTTCTTAATGTGGTGATCTGTCGCCTGCCGATGATGATTTTCTCTGAGATCAATAATGAGGCTGCCGACTTTAATCTCTATTTTCCCCGTTCCCATTGTCCACGTTGCCGTCATGTGTTGGCGGCCCGCGATAACATTCCCCTGTTGAGCTATTTGTACCAGAAAGGGCTCTGTCGGTACTGTAACGGTACGATTTCTATACGCTATCCACTGGTTGAAGGCGCGGTAGCGGTACTTTTTTCTTTACTGGCTTTGGCGTTGGGCTGGAGTTACGGGTTGTTAGGGTTATTGGTGCTGAGTTCGATGTTGATCGCACTGGCGATCATTGATTTCGAACATATGCTGCTGCCCGATCAACTGACGCTTTCGTTGCTGTGGCTAGGGTTGCTGTTCAATCTGCATTCTGCTGGATTTGTGGCATTACCTTTGGCCGTCAGTGGCGCGGTTTGTGGATATCTGTTTTTCAGGCTGGTGGCGTGGATTGCCCGGAGATGGGTCCAGCGTGATGCGTTGGGAATGGGAGATGCTAAATTTCTGGCGGCGCTTGGCGCCTGGTTGGGGGTGGAAGCGCTCCCATTCATGATTTTGCTTGCAGCAAGTTTCACACTAATAAGTTATCTGACGATTTGGCGACTATGCAGAATGAGAGCGGCGCCACAGATACCTTTCGGCCCAGGTCTGGCCGTGGCTGGATTGATTATGGCGCTTTTCAATAGGTAGTCAGGCATGAGTGGGCCGCAGTGTAGTTCCCTTGGGCGGGATCGCTTTTGGGGTAAATAGTTTATCGGATGGAGTAGATTTTCTTACTTATTATTAAGAAGGACTATTTATGCATGATGATGAGTCTGTATCTGGATTGATGATAAGCCGCCATGATGCAGGTTTCACTTTGCTGGAAGTGACTGTTGCACTGATAGTACTGGCATCAATGATGGTGGTTGGTGTGGTTTATCTAAACAGACAGAGTGACATGCTGGTGAACCAGGTAGTCGCCGGGCAGATCCAACATCTTGGTGATGCAGTGGTGGATTATGTTAATGACAATTACGTCGCTCTAAGTCGTGGACCCACTCCAGCGCCAATTAATTGGGCAGAGTTGACTCCCTATTTACCTCCGGGGCTTGACCAGAATACGGTCAATCCGCTGGGTCAGAAATATGATGGCGTATTACGTGTTGTCATGCTGCCTAATGGCAAAAAACGTATTGATCCGTTGATTTATACCGTTCCGGTAGTGGCTAATGGAAAACAGCCAAATGTTGCTAAACATTCGATGAGGATTGCGCAATTGATTGGGGTTGGTGGCCTGTATCTGGATTACAGAAATCGGGATCATCGTAATCCGGCCACTTATTGGAATAGTTATGGTCAGGTCAATGCGCCTGAATCTTTTGCTGGTTTTTTCAATGAACAACCCAAGGAAATTGGCCGTATTTTTTATGCTCCGTTCATGCGGGATGCGTCAATCTATGGCCCAGGGACATTGGCGGGCGACTTGCTTCATCGACAAAAAATAGGCGGGCATCCAGAGTGGAATAGGATGGAGACCAGCATCAATATGGGCGGTAATGGTCTTGAGCAGGTGGGTATGCTGTCGATGCAAGGCCCCGGCATGGTTAATGGTGTGAATAAGATCGCCTTTTCTTCCCGCTCTCAGGGAAAACCCTCCTATATTGAACAAAATAGCGACGGTGAAGTGGTTGTCAATCCAGAGCATGGCACGTTGTTTATTCTTGATGGTAATGCCAATCCCGGTAGTAAAGGTACTTTGGCTGCCGGTGATATTCATGCAGATAAGAACGTCGTTGTTGGCAATAATTTAGTGATAAACACTCAAACTGGAAATCTTGTCGGCGGCAAGTGCCCTGCGTTAGGTAACCTGTCCATGAGCAAGCAGGGGGAACTGCTGGTGTGTCAGGGAATTAATGTTGATAAGTCAGATTTGGAATGGAGAGATGCGAGTGGAAGCAGGCGGTTATTGGCAAATCAAACGGTAATCAGCAGTGGCTATTGGCTTGCATCGGGAATGTCGTCAGGGATAACAAGTAAGACAGGCACCTATTATGTTAGCGGTGGCGGTAAAGCAAACAGTCGGAGTCGGCCTTTTTTTAACAATTCAAATGCCCCTGTGTTAGTCACCGTCTCTACACCTCCGATTTCTAATAACTATCGTATGCGTTGCGTGTTGGCGGTGTATGAAGCGGATAAAAATGGCAACAGCCAGGAATCTGATTTGCCGCTTGTTTTTCAACGATCTGGGCTGGTGGATGATCCAGAAGCAAGTTCCAATGTAAATCTACAGAATACGAGAACTTGCATAGTGACATTCATTGCTGGGCCACATCGCAAATATAATATTGCCAGCGTGTTCCATTCTTCTAAAAACAGGTCCCATATTTTGAGAAGTCATAACTGATGAGCAACAACATCTTGTGCATCTGATGATTTGGCATTAACCAATCTAGAGTAATAGGAGAACATAAATGTGGCCATTAGCGATTGTTGGGATTGCCATCGTATTTATCATGCAACTGATTTTTGGTGAGTTGTTGTATGAAGTGCGTGTGCAGTCAGTGCGCGCCAAGACTGATGTAGCCGCGCTGTTTCGTAGCTATGCTTCAGCCGGTGTGCAATTGCTTAATAATCATTCCGTTGGCGTGATCAAGAGTCTCAAGATGCAGCAGGCATTGACCACTCTACATATGACGTGGGTGAATACCGATGCCTGGTGTGACAACGCTGCCAGTCAGTGTCTCTGGGGGGGATTTATTTCAGGGGCTCATGTCTATATTTTCCGCAAAAATAGCCTCTCCGGCGACAATGGGTTATTGCATGGCACTTTCGGTGAATTGCTTAAATGGAGTGCTGAACCCGATCAGATTGGTTTTAAGTATGGTTCCAGACTTATCGACGGTAGAGGAAAACGGGTAGAGAGTCTGCTTGCCAGACAATTACCGGATGATGTTCGGAAGTTTGTATCTGACGGAGCGCTGGTGGAAATATTGTAGTTGTTGTTTCGCAAGCGGGATTTCTTCGGGTCACTGGGCTTTGTTAATAGGTTGTTTGGCTTACTTTTTTTCTTTTTGGAAAGATCGATGAACAAAATAATCACATATGTTTTTACGGTACTTGTCTGTATGTCAAGTGTCGCCGTTTATGCAACACCGATGCGTACACCCGTTCCTGTGGCAGCGGTATGGACAGCAACTCCGGGACAAACTCTGCGTGATGTTACACAAGAGTGGGCTAGTAGGTCTGGCTACCAGGTGGTATGGGATGCTTCCTATGATTTCCCTATCCGAGCTAGTCTGCGTTTTAATGGCACCTTTATCCATGCGGTAAGCGAGCTGTTCGAAGCCTACGCGATGGCGAATCGGCCTTTCGTTGTCGATATTTATCAGGAACAGCGGCTTGTTCATGTACAGGCTCAGGGGTAATAACATGCATATCCAGTTTTTGACGTTTTCCAGATTGATATTGCTGCCCTATATAGTGACTGGCTTGGCAGGTTGTGCAGCAATCTCTAATGTTGATCGGCAGGCAGATGTTGAGATGGCAAATGCTACCAGTATTATTAAGGAGTTACGCAATACTGCCGCCATGACGGCGGTGCATGTTCACGAGCATGGTTATTGGGTATCAACCAAGGAGATTCCATCAAAGAAGGAGGGTGAAACTGTTTCTTGCATGTTGACTCTGGAGGAAGCTGAGCCGATGACGCTGAGTCAGTTTGCGGAAAAGATCAAGCGTATCTGTGGCGTGCCGGTGTTGATCAGTGCTGATGCACGGTTTGCAGTGTCTTCCAGTTCGGTATCGGATTTGGCATCGGAGGTGAAAGAAAATGGTCAGGAGGTTGTTGTTGCCAATTCGAACGCGCAGTCAGTATCTGAAGGCGGTGAGCCAGAAGAGATGAAAATAAACGTGAATTGGCATGGCTCCTTGGCAGGTTTGCTTGATTCGGCCATTTTGTCGTCAGGATTGCATTGGAAAGTACACAATGGAGCAGTGCATATTTTCAAAACAGAGACGCGAGTGTTTCAAATATATGCATTGCCGGGTACGGATGCATTATCTTCCAGCGTGACAGCGACGACCAATGCAACGTTCGGCGGTGGCTTAAATGGAAGCGATAGCGGTAACGGTAACAGCGGTAGTTCCCAAACTCTCGCGACTTCTTTGACCCGTTCGGTTATGGATGAGATCCAAAAAGCGGTGTCAAATATGCTAACGCCTGGTGAAGGTAAGTTAACTTTGTCTATGGCGACGGCATCATTGGTGGTAACTGACTCACCTGAGGTACTCGATAGAATTAAGGATTATATTGATCAGCAGAACAAATTATTGACAACGCAGGTGGTGCTTAATGTCAAGATCCTTAACCTGACGTTCGATAGGGCTGATCAGTATGGCGTTGATTGGTCACTGGCCTATAAAGACGCTCATATAGGCGTGGGTGGTGCGGGCAGCGGTGTCACTGAGGGGCGTGATATCAGTACTAATATTCATATTCTTAAGGGGCCATTTAGTGACAGTAATTTACTGATCAAGGCGTTATCGACCCAAGGCAAAGTCTCTATAGTGACTCAACCTTCTGTGACTACACTGAATTTGCAGGCGGTACCGATGCAGGTTGCAACGCAGACCGGTTATGTTTCATCAACTTCTAGTACCTCGACGCCACAAGTTGGCATTTCAGTAGGGATCGAGCCTGCGACAGTGACGACGGGTTTTAATATGTTGATGCTGCCTTATGCAATGGCCGACAAGCAAATATTGTTGCAGTACAACATTAGTTTGAGCGATTTAAAGAGGCTGGAGAAATTCGGCGAGAAAGAGACCGGTCAGGTGCAGTTGCCGACAATAGATTTACGCGCATTCAGTCAGAAGGTGAGACTACATTCAGGTGAAACTCTGGTGCTATCAGGGTTCGAGCAGCAGTCAGATGACAGTGATCGTAGTGGTTTGGGTAGCCCGGATAATCAATTCTTGGGTGGGAGCCGTCAGGGCAAAAGAAACCATAATGTGATCGTAGTCATGATTACTCCTATAGTGGTAGATTAAAAAATGACCCAGACTGAAACAGGCGCGGAGCGCACTATGCAAATCAAGCTATATGGTAAGACTTTGGTCGCAGGCATTATCTGGCGACCGCCTGTCACTGTGTTAACACGTTCTCACATACGTAAAAATGGGATTGCCGCAGGGTTTACCTTGGCTGTCCGACATCGTGTTGGACGAAGTATACAGGTCGGGTATGTACCAAAGGAAGCAGGAGTACCGGGGTGTTATTCATTGGCGGCCGTTCTGGCTAAAGCGGTGGATAAACCTAACTGGATAGGTGCGTTTCATTTGCCTGATGGACATTATGCATTGGTAGCGGTACATCGGGGCGCGATAATGGCTGGACGTGATTTGATCGGCACTCGTGAAGAAATCGAAGCGAAATTGCGTGATACGGTGCAGTTGGTCGAGGGCGCCAATGGGATGTGGAATGCGATTTATGCGCCGAAGGAGTTTGAATCGCCGTGGTTGGAGGTACCATTGGCGCAACTGTTACCGCAGTCCGCATTGAAAAAATCGGTTGGTCAGCTTGAGAGTTTAACCGGCGAAATGTCGAAGTACCAGATTAAGGTCTTTGCCATGACCGCAGGTACTGCGTTCTTATTAGCTGGTGGTTGGTGGATGTGGCACATCTATAAGCAGAATACAGAAATAAGGGTACCGGATTTATCCAATGAGGTGGTGGAAATTCCACCGCCGCATCCGTGGCTGGCACAGCCAACAATGGAATGGCAGTTTTCTGCATGGAATAAAGCTTTAGCCAAGGTTCCCTTATCGCTCGCGGGTTGGCAGATTGAAGTCATTATGCTGGATGCTAATGCGGTTTCTGTGAGTTATCAGCGTCATGATGGGATGCCAATCAATGTCTTCCAGGTTGCTGCTATTAATATTTTCCGGGCTGGCCCGGTGATTTCCAATGGTGGGGAGCAGGCACAGGTATTGATACCGTTTGAGCCGTCGCAGGATCATGATCAGGAAAACAATGACGATGTGTTGCAGTCGTCGGATCAGGCGCTGGTTGAGCTGATGTCTTATTTTCAGGCGCTAGGTTTGCCCCCTCCAACTTTGACTGAGGAAGCTTCCGTTTTACCGCCGCCTCCGCCCCCTTTGCCGGAAGGCGAAACACACGTGTGGGCCAATCCTGACTGGCAGACTTATAACTGGACACTGACTTCTCAATTAGCGCCAGATGCACTGTTTTCAGGTAAGCCGCTCCCCGGATTGAGAGTGACCAGTGCCAGAATTGTGTTATCTGATGGTTTTCCTGAGTGGAAGCTGAGTGGAGTTTTCTATGCAAAAAATTAGCCAGCTTATAATCAGTCTATTTGTGGTGTCGGTATTTTCCCCGACATATGCGCAAACATCACCTACTGAGTTACCGGCAGCTCAGGCGAAGCGCCATGTTGTACAGAAGCCTGCATTGCCAGCGGCAACGACTGACAGCGTTGCTGCGCAACTGGAAAAGTTACAGACGGATTTGATGTTACTTAAAGCTGAAACCGCAAGGGCAAATGCTCAGGCTGAATTCGATAAAATTTCCAGAATGGTGAATAAAAGAGATGCCGTTAATAATGGCCTGCCTTTGGTTAAGTCAATCTTCGGGCGCAATGGGGCTCTGACTGCTACGCTCCGGCTTCGTTCAGGCGGTATCATGGATGTGAAAGCAGGTGAACAGTTGCCGAATGGTTATAAAGTGGTCCGCATTGATACCGGGGTCGTGACTTTCTCCAAACAGGGACGATTTTATGAGGTAGGTCTTACTGCTACCAATGATGCATCGTTGCTGGATGGCCTTGACTTGATGGTTGCACCGCCGCTGCCGTTAAGCCGTTAATGACTGATGGGTGAAGATATTTATGGAAATAACATGCTCCGATCTGTTGTGTATGGTCAGGCAGGGGGCAAAAGTTTTATCTGCCTTGAGCGGCGCACTTGAAATAGAGTTAGCTAACCGCAGTTTGATATGTCTTGTTGAGTTACCTCAGCAGAAGGGGCAATGCGTACTTGCCGTGTCTGCCTCCCATCGGCTTGATCCCCATGTGCTGGCCTATGAAGAGACGGTTAAAAGGCATGGTCTTATCTATCAGATTGTCACTTGTGGCATGGGGAGCATATTGGAGTTGTACCGTCTCAGTAAGAGCGAGAGCCATGGACTGGGAGGGACTGAATCGGATGTTCAGCGTTATATCATTCACTTAATCGGCGAAGCGACTGAGGAACGTGCGTCAGATTTGCATATCGTTGCTCGCCGTAATTATTGTGAAATCCGTTGCCGTATTAATGGTTATTTGCGGTCTATAGGACAACTGCGGCCAGAAGAAGGGTTACGATTATGCGCGACTATCTATCAAAGTATGTGTGACGTGGCAGAGCCAACTTTTAAACCGATGCAGGCGCAGCGTGCGCGAATGAAAGATGAGTTTCTGGCCGAATGCGGACTTTCCGGGGCGCGTATTAATACTCGTCCACTTGATCGTGGCATGTTGATGGTACTGCGATTGTTGTATGCGGACAGCCCCGGTACGGTGTGCACCTTAAGCGATCTCGGCTATTTGCCGGAACAGTGTCAGATACTGGAAGAGCTTATGGAGCATCGGGCCGGTGTGGTTCTTTTGTCTGGTGCGACCGGTAGCGGAAAGAGCACTACTTTGAAAGTGGTGATGCAGAAGATGATAGCTGAGCAAGCTGGCATCCATCTGCTCACGCTTGAGGATCCACCCGAATATGAAATTGAAGGCGCTAATCAATCACCCATCACCGGAGATCGAGGTGATAGCATCATTGTCGAACAGGAATGGGCGATGGCAATTGCTGATGCAATGCGACTCGATCCTGATGTGATTATGGTCGGTGAGATACGCGACGCAGTGACTGCAAAGATGGCATTTCGTGCAGCAATGACCGGCCATCTTATTTGGACCACGATACATGCAAACGATGCTTTAGCGATCTTGCCCCGCTTGCAGGATGAGGCTGTGATGGAGTCGCTATTAATGGATTCGCGGCTGGTGATTGGTTTGGTTAGCCAGGCGCTGATTCAGGTGTTATGTCCTCATTGTAAAGTTCCCCTGCGAGGGCATGAGCAAGAAGTCTCCGGGCGTCTGTTGAAACGACTAAATCTTTATTGTCAGCCGGAGTCGGTTTATCTACAGGGGGAAGGTTGTGACCATTGCAAACAGTGCGGCACCTTGGGCCGAACAGTAGTCGCTGAAGTGATACGCACTTCCCCTGGCTTAATGCAAGCTTATCGAATGGGCCACCATCACGAAGCGACTCGATATTGGATCTCGGAGATGGCGGGATTAAGCAAGATCGACGCACTTATTCGCAAAATAAATGACGGAATAATCGATCCCCGTGCCGCAGAACGTGTGATGGGGCCGATTATTCCTGCTATCCATCAAATAGAGTGAAACGCTATGTCCATGACCGATTTTGTTGAAAGACTGAACTATCGATTAGCGAAGATCCAGTTTGGTAAGAAAGCGCGTATTCGTTTTTACGGGCATCTGATCATGATGCTGGAAAATCGTATCATGCTGATTGATGCATTACGTGAAATGTATAATATTGCCAGCAACGAAGGCCATAAACCCAACAATGGTTGTGCATTGGTATTGAGTAGTTGCTATGAATCTGTCAGTCAGGGCAGTACTTTGGCGGAGAGTTTACAGCGATGGATTGGTTCCAATGAAGTCGCGGTGATTGCTGCGGGTGAGCGCTCCGGTGACATACGTAGCGCTTTTATGGATGCGATCGCCATGATCGAGGCGGGCAGCAAGATCCGCAATGCTGTGATTGGTACATCTATTTATCCACTTATACTTATTGGGATGATATGTGTATTGCTGCATATTGTGGCAGGTAGTTTGGTGCCCAAACTGGCCGCTGTTTCTAAGCCGGAAACATGGGATGGGGCGGCTTATACCCTTTATTTGATGGGAACATTTGTCAACGATTATGGATTTTATTCGCTGATATTTTTGATGATATTGATCATTCTATTGTTGTTATCGCTGTCTTTTTTGGGGGGGCGACTGCGAACGGTGCTTGACCGGTTTCCGCCGTGGTCACTGTACAGAACCATTCATGGCAGTATGTTCATACTGAATGTGTCGTTACTAATCCGTTCAGGGATGATGTTGCAATCGGCGCTGGAGTTGCTGTTGGAACAGGCGGGGTCCCGTTGGTTGTATGTGCGAATCGCGGCTACGCTCGAACATATTTCAATGGGGGCTGGTTTTGGTGAGGCATTGCGCGATACCGGTTACCGTTTCCCGGATGACGAGGCGATCAGTTATTTGAGGTTATTGTCACGATTGCAGGGTTTTGATCAATCAATGGCGAAGTTTGCACGGCACTGGTTGGATGAAACGATAGTTAAGGTTCAGATAGTGACGCGTGGATTTCTGTTGGCTTCAATTCTTATGATTGGTGGCATGTTGATGCTGGTGGTTACGGCGGTATCGGGCATTGAAAACGCTATTGAACAGTCGTTATCTATGCCATCTGTTTAGCGGTTCCAATAGGCAATACTTAATGTTGGGATTAACGATGAAAATCAGGCAGAACATTGAAGCTGGAATCAGTGAAATTCAAGGAACAGGCAGCGTATGTCGTGATAAAGTGTTGAATGAGCTGAGAAAAGCTTGCGGACCGATTATCCTCCGAGCGCTTGATGACAAAGACGTGGTGGAGATCATGATTAATCCTGATGGAAAACTGTGGATTGAATCGTATAACCAAGGCATGAGTGAAGCACAATCTGATTTTCCGGCAGAGGCGACAGAGCGGATTTTACTGATTTCGGTAGCACTGCAAAAATCGGATATTGGGACCGATATGGGCCTCATTGAAGGGGAATTTCCGTTGGGGAGTGCTCGTATTGCCGGTGTTTTGCCTCCGTTGGCAAATGCTCCGACTATTGCCATTCGTAAACACTCTCCGGTGGTATTATCGCTGTCTGATTACCGCAAAAGCGGCATTATTAAACCGATAGGTTTTACCGCCATGCGGTTGGTATCCGGGATAGCGAGCTATAAACGCAGTTTTGAACATCCCATTGAAGCAATTCGCGAAGCCGTGGTTATGCGTAAGAATATTCTAATCGTTGGGGGGACCGGCAGTGGGAAAACGACGCTGGCTAATACTATTTTGCACGAGATTAGCCTGCAATGCCCGCATGATCGTATCGTGGCGATTGAGGATACGATGGAATTACAGCTTAACAATGCTAACCGAGCGCTGTTACGCACCAGTAAGGATGTGGATATGCGTCGTTTGTTGCGGACTACGATGCGTTTGCGTCCAGATCGTATTGTAGTGGGGGAGATTCGCGGCGGTGAAGCTTATACTTTGCTCAAGAGCTGGAATTCCGGCCACCCTGGAGGGGTAACAACCATGCATGCTAATTCATCTGAAGAGGGGCTACAAAAACTGGCGCATTACATTTATGAAGATGAGACTGCACAGGGTTTTACTCCTGATACTATCGGTTGGATGATCGCCAAAAGTGTGAATTTGGTGGTGGTAATAGAAAAGATCGCAATGGAACCGGGAAGAATGGTGACAGAAATTTGTGAAGTTTCCGGGTTTATGAATGGTCGTTACAATATGAATGTTTTATGTTTACAGAGTAATGGGTATTGTGAATTCAAACCACGTATTTAAAGGTGTGATGTTATAAATAATTCTGGAAATGATGATGAGAATATAATAATGATAACAAATCTATTTATAATTAATTATTTTCTTCTATTAATTGAATATTTGTTATTTTTAAGATGATGATATTCCAGGTTAAATAATTAAATGCTGTTGAATATTGATGTTTGTGGCTAAGGATGATAATTGAATTTTAAGTGTAAAAATACTGTGAATTATGTACAGACTCTCAGAGAATTAAATGTAATGAAATGAAACTAATAAGGGTTTCTGTTTTATTGGTTAAAATAATTTACTTACATTTTATTGTATGATTTTAATTGTTTTTATTAATTGCTAATGAATTATCTGGATATTATAAATGACAGAATTAATAGGTTAAAAAACACATAATTCCCTTAATATTTTGTAGCCCGGATAATACAGAGTTAAGGCTATGTAAATTTGGCAAAAATCTGCCAAATAATCCGGGCATGGATTTTTATTATTTTTTTAGACAAAAATCTTACGGTCGATTCGATAGAAAATAATCGTATCTCCCTGATTAAGTCTTTATTTTTCAAAAAGAAATTCTCACCGGTTTACCAAAACCAGACTCTATTCTTGAGCCGATGCAATATTACCGCAAATTCTTTGCTAATCGTTCATTTAAATTATCTGGAGGTAAAGTGAAAGCCTCTTTATTGCGTACTACTAAGAGAATGTGTAGTACCTAATTTTATTTTTCCCTGGTGTTGCGCAGATTTTGTTATCGGGAATAGCACTCGCTTTATTGGCGGTAAAGTTTGTGCAACCCGAAGTACAGTTCGAAACAGTATTCGCTTGATCATTGAGCGATCGGCTGCATTTAGCGCGGCACGTAACGAAATCTCAACGGCCTCATTAGCATATGTCCGCATTTGTTGTTCATAATCTGAAATCGCCTTGATTAAGTTTTCATGACCAGATGCTACGCGAGTTAGCGTCTGTGTGAGTAAAAGTGCGTCTCGAAGCGCTATGTTTGCTCCCATTCCTACCATTGGCGTCATGTTGTGAATAGCGTCGCCAAGTAGAGTGACAGCACTGGAACGCCAGGGTAAGAGATGCTCCATACTGCGTAACGGAATCACAGAGATGTTTTCCATATCACTCTGCTTAATCAGGGTATGCAGGTTTGGATCCCATGAAGCAATATGGGAGCGGATCAGATTACACAGAGATTCAGCAGGAAAATCAGTAATCGCATTCGGATAGCTATTCGTTGCTGTTGCATAGGCCCACATGACAAAATCACCAATTTCTGTCGATGTGGCCTTTACTTGAGTATTGATCGGAGCACGCCATAGGGAGACAAACAACCCTCCAGGGCTTTTAGGCACGATATTGTTGGGTGATCCATCTAGCAAATATTGCGGCAATGAGGCAGCAAGAGCCGGGGTAAGGCGTACACGGCCAACGATGAGGGTGACACCAATATCAAGCCTTTTTATCGCGGGGAGGTACTGCTTGCGTACTTTTGAATTGCTTCCATCTGCACCAATAAGAACATCAACATCTTCGTGACTTCCATCAGTGAAAAAAAGCCTGACTTTACCGTTTTGCATGTGTTCATAACGCTCGAACGTTTTGTTCCATTGAACGGTATCTGAGAGCCCCTCGTTTAGTACTTCTATAAGTTCAGATCTGCTGATTGACATCCGATCTTCGGTAATGATCTGTCCATCCTCCTGATGAATATCTCTCTGAGCTGAGAGAAGAAGACGTAGATGTTCATCATAGAATCTTGTCTGTCCACCAACAGGCTTTGAAATCTTTTTAAAGGTTAGCCAGTTGGTTTCTGGGAGGCATTCCTGCATTGCTTGCTGGCCGAATGTATCGACGTAAATTCCATAACCGGGAAGTATGGATGATGTAGCAGAACCTCGTTCATAGACTTTCACTTTTATTCCGTTTTTGCGCAAGCCATGTGCCAGGCATGCTCCACCAATCCCTGAACCAATTATTCCAACGTTCATTTCTTTTTTCTCCATAAGTAGTACGATGTGATTCTGAAAGAATCATGGTGACTGTAGCTGGCCAGGACCATTTGATCACAGCCATCGGTTGTGTTACTGCTATAGTCTTAATAATAGTATACCGTACCGTTCGGTACCAATAAAAATTTAGGTTTTTTACATGACAAATACACCTAAAGCCCAAACAGATCACAAAAGAACCCGTTCGTACTCTAGAATTTCAGGAGAACGAGTTAACGAGCTGTTAAAGATTGCTGCTCAGGTATTTGCAGAACGGGGTTTTGATGGTGCCAGTATCAATGAGATGGCGAAACGTGCTAATGCTTCGAAGGGAACCTATTATAGTCGATTTCCTTCTAAAGAAGAGCTGTTAGTCGCTGTTGTTAAGCAGAGAATAGAAGAAGTTGAGGGCGGTCTGGACAAGACCATGAATCCCGAGCCAGATATTGGGAAAGCATTAACCATTTTTGCAGAGGAAATTTTCACGGTAATTCTTTCAGAAACAATGATTGCAAATTACCGGGTGGTCACTCTGGAGGCCCAACGTTTTCCGCAATTAGGTAAAATCTATTATGAAAAGGGTGTCAAAAAGATAGTAGATTTTCTTGTCGAATATCTGGTGCGAAAGATGAAGGAGGGAAAATTGAACATAGTAGACCCGAAAATCTCCGCAGAGGTGTTTATCGATGGCATCATTGGAACGCCAAGGCTTAAGGCTACTTTGGGCATTGGTTTACCTACTCCAGAGGAGCAATCTCAGCGAATTGCCATCGCTGTTCAGTCATTTCTCGCTGCATATGGTACTTCCTCATGTGATAGCACTTCTTCATCATGATAGTCGCGCTGTAGTAAACCAGATGTAGTAAATCAGAAATTATTGTTCAGAAATTATCATAGGAATAGCGTTGAATTAAGGGCCTGCCTGTTATCAGGTAGGTCTTTCTGCTGGATTAAGAAAGCGGTTTGAATGCCTTGGATATAGACGAAATGCTTTGGCGTCTTTTTGGCTTGGTTGGTGATGGCTTATTATATTCCCTTTGTAATTAAATAGTTTACAATGTAAATAACTTGTTGTTTTTCTTTGATTAGAGTTTGAATTTGTCATAATTAAAATTAACTCATGAGAATGTTATGAAGGTGGGTATGTTGATATGGTAAAAAGAGCGATAAAGCCACTGTGTATTTCGGTTATTTGTAGCACATCGATAATAGCTGGATATGCTTTAGCTAATCATCAGAATAGGCTTATTGAAGGTGATATTCAAAATCTGCCAAAAATGCAGCTTGAAAAGATATCTGAGACAACAACACCTGAACAAGTACAAATTCAAACTGCTACAATTTCAGAAACAGAACGCCGTGAGATGCTGCGAAGTTGGATACCAGCACAAATTAAGCCCGTTTTCTTTGATCGATTGGTTAGTTTGTACTCCTCTAACCAGATGCAACCTTTGTGGCAAGATAAACTCGCGGTTCAACGCTTTGAACAACAACTTTCAGAACTGGCTTTGGCTGGGTTTCAGCCGCAATTTGGTCAATGGCTGATTGAACTCAATGATGCTCAATTGAGTCAGATGGGACGTGATCTCATCTTATCGGATGCTATGCTAGGTTATTTACAATTTGTCTCAGATGTCGGCCATCAGGGCCAAAGTTGGCTCTATCGCACTATACCATACAAAATACCATACAAAATTGTATTACCTTCACCAGTCGTTATAGATCAGTGGCAGCAAGCTATTATCGGTCACAATGTGGCCGCTTATGTCGCAGCACTGGCACCACACCATCCTCAATATGAAAATATGCGCAAGGAGATGATGAAACAACTGGCTGATAGTAAACTGTGGCCACAGCTTTCTGACAAAAGTGCGCTAAAACCGGGACAGAGTAGCGCTGATGTCGCTGTGTTGAAGGAAATACTTATTCGTCTTGGTATGTTGAGCGAACTGACAACTCAATCAGATAATATCTATGATCCTGAACTGGTGACTGCGGTAAGAAATTTCCAGCATTGGCAAGGGTTGGCGCCGGATGGTGTAATCGGTAAACGCACAAGAGATTGGCTAAATACTTCGCCTCAAACCAGAGCAGGATTGATGGCGCTTAATATCCAGCGTTTACGTATTATCCCAGGATATGTGTCCACAGGAATTATGGTCAATATTCCCGATTATTCATTGCATTATTATCTTAATGATCAGGAAGTATTGGACTCGAAAGTGATCGTTGGTCGCCCAAGCCGTAAGACACCCATTATGAGTAGTGTGTTGAATAGTGTGGTGATTAATCCTCCCTGGAGTGTGCCAACTAGCCTGGCAAGAAAAGATATCGCACCACGGGCGGTTGATGATCCCGGATATTTTCAACGGCGAGGATACGTTATCTTTTCAAATTGGCGTGCTGATGCCAGTGTCATCGACCCTTACACTATTGATTGGAACGTGATTACGCCTGCTAACTTTCCTTATCGAATATGGCAAGCTCCGGGGCCGACTAACTCATTAGGCCGTTATAAATTTAATATGCCAAATTCTGATGCTATCTATTTGCATGATACGCCGAACCATAACCTGTTTAACAAAGACATTAGAGCGATCAGCTCTGGTTGTGTGCGGGTTAACAAGGCTTCAGAATTAGCAAGTATGTTATTGGAAGATGTAGGTTGGCATCAGAGTAAAGTGAATAATACCCTGAAACAGGGTAATACCGTTTATGTTAACATCCCACAGCGTATTCCAGTTTATTTGCATTATTTAACTGCTTGGGTAGATGAGCAGGGGGTACCTCAGTACCGTACCGATATTTATGACTACGACAATAGTGTGAGACAAGGTACCCAGTTTTTGTCAAAGTTGTTACCTTTACAAAACTAAATGCAACTAATTTTTGTTATTAATTGTCATAGTGACCAGTTGGCCTATTTTTTCTATAATTTGGGTAGATGTTTCTTCATGGATATAATCGATCATAATCGCCGCAAGTGGCTTAGTGCGGGAGCCGCTGCTTTAGGCTTGAGTTTGTTGCCGGGGCATACTTTTGCGACTCTGGCCACTCCACGCCCACGAATTTTACGTTTTGATAACTTACATACGGGTGAAACGATTAAAGCTGAATTTTTTGACGGTTATCGTTACAACAAAGAAGAGCTGGCCCGTTTGGATCATCTGTTTCGAGATTACCGTCAAAATAGAGTTAAGACTATTGATCCTAAATTATTTGATCAGATTTATTTGCTGCAAATGATGATAGGGATTAATAAGCCTGTACAACTCATTTCTGGTTACCGTTCACTGGTAACCAACAATCAGTTGCGCAAGCAAAGTAAAGGCGTGGCTAAACAGAGTTACCATACTCGCGGGCGGGCGATGGATTTTCATATTGAAGGTATTGAGCTTAGTCGTATCTGCAAGGCTGCTCTGAAAATGAAAGCGGGAGGGGTAGGATACTATCCACATAGTAATTTCGTTCATATTGATACAGGTCCCGTCAGGACGTGGTAATCTGGTGAGTAACTATTTTGTTTTGACTATGGAGTAAATGAAATAATGAAATACCAAATTATTCCTGTTACTGCTTTTATGCAGAATTGTACCCTTATTTGGAATGAAGAGAGTAAGGAAGCGGCAATTGTTGATCCGGGTGGTGAAGCAGAAAAACTGATCGCCGAGATAGAACGTCGTGGTCTGAAATTGACTCAGATTTTATTGACTCATGGTCATTTTGACCATGTTGGTGCAACAGCGGAGGTCGCTGAACATTTTAATGTGCCGGTCTACGGGCCACAGCAGGAAGATGCTTTCTGGATCGAAGGCTTGCAAGCTCAAAGCCGGATGTTTGGCATTGAAGAATGTCCATCATTTGAACCTGATCGCTGGTTAAATGAAGGTGATGAGCTGCGGGTGGGGGGCGTTGATTTATCTGTATTGCACTGTCCGGGACATACACCAGGGCATGTTGTGTTTGTGAATCATGTAGATAAGCTGATTTATATGGGAGATGTTCTATTTAAAGGAGGGGTTGGGCGTAGTGACTTTCCACGCGGTAATCACCGGCAGCTAATTAACTCAATTAAAGATAAACTTTTGCCACTTGGTGATGATTATGAATTTATTCCGGGGCACGGACCAATGTCGACGCTAGGTCATGAGCGGCAGACTAATCCATTTTTACAGGATGAAGTACCAGGTTGGTGATGTGGCGTAGCGTTTATATTCAATATAGTGTCAATCTGAGGGCTGGCTGATAGTTGTTTGATGGCAACTATAACTGATTGGAGACTTCAATTAGATTTTGATCCGGATCACGGAAATAAATGGACATAATAGCTCCGTTTACTCCGGTATGTTTAACCGGCCCTTCAAGGATTTCAACTTCATTTTGATGCATCTAATAAGATTAATATCGCAATTGTGTCGGATGTCGAGTCTTTTGAACGATAAAAGCCGCTGAAATTCAGCGACTTTTTCAGAGTAAAGTAAATATAGTAAGGTAAATGTTAACTTAGAGTACTGCAACAATGGCTTCACATAATGGAGCCATGTTTTCCAACGTCAAACCAGCGACGTTAATACGACCGGAACTGACAGCGTATATACCAAATTCCTCACGCAAACGTTCTACTTGTTCTTTTGTCAGCCCACTGAATGAGAACATACCATTTTGGCTAATAATAAAGCTGAAATCCTGTTTTGCCCCTTTTTCCTGCAAGGTATTGACAAACAGTTGACGCATGCGCTGGATACGTTCGCGCATGGTGGTTAGTTCCTGTTCCCAAGCTGCTTTCAGATCTTCATTTGACAAAATGGTAGTGACAACAGATGCACCATGAGCGGGTGGGTTAGAATAGTTCGCACGGATAATCGCTTTTGCCTGGCTGAATGCTTTTTCTGCTGTATCACTGTCACTAGCAACAATAGTACAGGCGCCAACACGTTCATTGTACAGGCCAAAGTTTTTGGAGTAAGAGCTGGCAACGATCAGTTCATTATGATTTTTCGCAAAAATACGTAGGCCTTCTGCATCTTCATTCAGGCCCTTAGCAAACCCTTGATAAGCGAAATCAAAAATAGGCAACCAGCCTTTCTCCGCAGACATTTCTGCCAGCTTAGCCCATTGTGCCGGGGTTGGATCAATGCCCGTCGGATTGTGGCAGCAACCGTGGAACAAAACAACATCACCTGCCTGAGTTTCAGACAGGCTTGTTAGCATGCTTTCGAAATTCAGCGCGTGTTTTTCAGCGTCATAATATTTATATTCGCAGACTTCCAAGCCGGCGGCGGAAAAAACGTTTTTATGGTTTGGCCAGGTTGGGTTGCTAATCCAAATGCGTTTAGCATTAGTCTGTTTGGCAATGAAATCCGCAGCAATACGTAAAGCACCTGTACCGCCTGGGCTTTGTGCTGTGCGGGCGCGTTTATCTGTGACGACTGGGTGATCTTTGCCAAACAGTAATTCCTGAGTTACGCGGCCAAATTCAGCTAAGCCGCTAATTGGCAGATAATTCTTTGTTGTTTCGTTTTCCAGTAAATATTGTTCAGCTTTTTTAACACTGGTCAGAATAGGGGTTTTTCCTGTTTCATCTTTATAGACACCGATACCAAGGTTAATTTTATTTGTACGAGGATCAGAACGGAAACTATCGGCTAAGCCAAGAATAGGGTCGGCAGGCGCTGCTGTGATTTTCTCAAACATGTTTTTGATTCCAAAGCTCAGAGTTAAGCCCAAAAGGGCAGTCAGGGTAACGTCGCTGAAACAGTTTGCCAACTATTTGTCGTAAAAAGAAGATAATCTTGTGAGGCAGTTTGTGGAGTGAGAAAAAGTTGGAATAGTAGAGAGAAAACACAAGACTAAAAAAGCAGCACCTAAGCGCTGCTTTCTCTTAATGATGCTTAACTTGTTCAGCTAAATCTATTTACCAATGGTCATTAGAATTGGTAAACCATACCTACGCCAACAACGTTGTCAGTGCTGGTACCTGTTGCTTTGGTGAATTCATTGTTATCCAGCAGGTTGATTTTGTAATCAACATAGGTAGTCAAGTTTTTGTTGAAGTAGTAGAAAGTACCGACCGAGATATATTTAACTAGATCATTACTGCTAGATGCTTTCTTACCTGCTGCATTGAGATAACCAGCATTGTCGTTCAGGCTCTTACCTTTAGATTGAACATAAGCTATAGATGGACGTAAACCGAAATCGAACTGATATTGAGCCGTCAATTCGATGTTCTGGGTTTTGTTGGCGATATTTTCCATATTATCTTCACCAACTTTTCCACCGAAGCGGGTCATATTACGGGTTTCACCGTACATAGCAGCCAGATAGATATTGTTAGCATCGTACTTAGCACCAATATTCCATGCTTCAGCGCGATCACCTAAGGCAGTAGAGCCTTTATTGGTATCAATATTATAGGCAGTTTTTTGTTCAGAAGTACGAGCAGAATTAGCGTATGCACCACCGACGCTAATACCATAACCTACGTCATAGGTTGCAGCGAAACCGTAACCTTCACCATTGTCCTTACGGTTGATACGGCCATTAGCCGTGTTGTTGCTGTTCTCACCCTGATATTGCAGAGCAAAGTTCAGGCCATCAACTAAACCGAAGAAATCGGTATTGCGGTAAGTCAACAGACCAGTAGAACGGCCAGTCATGAAGTTATCAGTCTGCGCCATTGAGTCGCCACCGAATACTGGCAACACATCGGTCCAAGCGTTGACATCATAAACCACACCGTAGTTACGGCCATAGTTCATTGAACCGTAGTCGGACAGTTTCAACCCAGCGAAAGCTAAACGCGTTTTGGTTTCTTCGTCAGTACCTTCTGCGCGGTTACCTTTGATATTGTATTCCCAACGGCCAAAACCGGTCAGTTGGTCATTAACTTGAGTTTCACCTTTGAAACCCAGACGGGCGAAGGAGTTATCGCCATCTTCGCCGCTTTTGTTGTTAGCGAATTTGTGCTGGACTTCAACTTTACCGTATAGGTCCAGTTTGTTGCCGTCTTTGTTATAAATTTCAGCCGCATTTGCTGCGCCAGCAGCTAACAGAGCTGGGATTACTACTGCAAGAACATTGCGTTTCATCATTATTATTACCCTCATTGGTGTTATTCGGACACCTGCCACTGCCAAAAATAATTCTTTAAAAATCTACGGAACTATTTGTGAGAGTTTAGTGTCGTCTGTTTCGCTGTCAAGTGTTTCATTGGTTGTTATTTTTATCCACTCACAAAATGCTATAAAAAAGAAAATTTAGTAAAAATGTGAAATAAAGTGTTTCAAAATGTAAATGAGAGATTGTTTTTTAATCTCTGGTTGGTCCAGTTGATCAAAAAAGTGAAAAATGACTCGCAATTAGTGGCGGAAGAAAATTACCTGTTGATCTTAATAAAAAGAGTAAAATGTGGTGTTTATTTCATCAATCATATTTCTTATATGTAACTTACTGATATGCTTGTCGATGTGTTGCATATCATTTTTTAACAGATACCTGATAATGATTCTTCTTGGAAGAAGTAGTGCCCACTTTAAGTGAGCACCATAACACGTTAATTGGATTTTCTATTAATCTACCTAATTTATTTCAGACTGTTAGAATTGATATACCAAACCTATACCCACAGCGTTATTCGTATTGACATCGAGATATTTGGTGAAGGGGGTGTCATGTACTAAGTTGATTTTGTAATCAACATAGGCAGACAAATTTTTGTTAAAGTTATAATAAGAACCAATAGAGATATATTTTACCCAGTCTTGATGAGTGAAAAAAGTTGTTCCCCTGGATTGAACATATGCCAGAGATGGGCGCAGACCAGAATCCAACTGATATTGGGCAGTTAATTCGATATTACGAGTTTTTGCAGAGACAACATCTTGGTAGCCGAAAGAGGTCATATTGTGAGTTTCGCCATACATGGCAGCCAGATATAGGTTATTTGCATCATATTTGGCACCAACGTTCCATGCCTCAGCCCTTTCACCACGAGCGACAGAGGTAACGAGCCTTTCATGTGTAATAGGGCGGTCAGCATTGGAGTAGGCTCCTCCTAAGCTGATACCATTACCGATATCATAAGTAACAGAGAGGCCGAAACCGTCACCGTTACTACCACCGTTAGGCTTAATGCGATCTCCGGGTTTATGAAGTGAATTACGGCCGTTTTTGCTGTCTTCGTCGTTCTTACCTTGGTATTGCAGGGCGAAGTTCAGACCATCAACCAGGCCAAAGAAATCCGTATTACGGTAAGTCAGGACACCGGTAGCACGATTAGTCATGTAGGTGTCAGCCTGCGACATGGAGTCAGCACCGAATACTGGCAGTACATCGGTCCAGGCATTGACGTCATAGAGAACACCGTAATTACGACCGTAGTCTAGAGAACCATATTTAGCCAATTTTAGACCAGCGAAGCCCAGACGGGTTTGATTACCTTCGGAATCGTTTGCCTCGGCTTTGTTAGCCTGAATATTGTATTCCCAACGGCCATAACCGGTCAGTTGGTCATTGATTTGGGTTTCACCCCTGAAACCCAGACGAACGTAGCTTGCATCGCCATCTTCACTATATATAGGATATGTATCTGATTTTTGGGTAATTTTAGCGAATTGATGACGTACATCAACTTTGCCATAAAAATCCAGTTTATTACCGTTTTTGTTATAAATTTCAGCGGCATTTGCTACACCAGCAGTCAACAGCACTGGGATGACCACGGAAAAGATACTACCCTTCATTATTGTTACCTTCATTTAATTACTATTGTTAATGACCATCATTGGCGTTATTCGGACATCTGTTACTGACAGAAATAATTCCTTTAAGAAACTCGTTGAAATTATTTATGAAAATATCGTGTTGTCCGAGTTGGGGCACAGTCTTTCATTAGCTGTGGATTTTATCTATCATTTAATTGATACAAAGTGACGATTTTTGTAATAAAGTGAAAATAATATATTGCAAAATGTAAATGAAATAGGATTTTTGATCGTGTCTTGAATTGGAAGCATAAAAAAAGCCAGCTTTTGCTGGCTTTATACATAATGATTTTTTAATGTTTGTTTTACGCAATCATTAGAAGTTTGCGCTTCTTGGTGTCCGTGGGAATGGGATGACATCACGTACATTTGATACACCAGTCACGTAAGCAACCAGGCGTTCAAAGCCCAGCCCGAACCCGGCGTGAGGTACGGTGCCATAACGACGCAGATCACGGTACCACCAGTAATCTTCTTTATTAAGCCCCATCTCTTCCATACGCTTATCCAGTATATCCAGACGCTCTTCACGCTGTGAGCCACCGATAATTTCGCCAATGCCTGGTGCAAGTACATCCATTGCCGCGACAGTTTTACCGTCGTCGTTCATTCGCATATAGAAGGCTTTAATATCTTTTGGATAGTTTTTCACGACGACCGGAGCTTGGAAATGTTTCTCTGCCAGATAACGTTCATGTTCCGAAGAAAGGTCAACTCCCCAGAAGACTGGATTTTCAAATTTCTGGCCGCAGTTTTGCAGAATTTCAATGGCACTGGTGTAATCAATCTGAGCAAAGTCAGAATTGATAAATTTTTCCAGGCGGGTGATAACATCTTTATCTACGCGTTCAGCGAAGAATTGCAGATCATCAGCACGCTCTGCCAATGCGGCTTTGAAAACATATTTCAGCATATTTTCAGCTAATGTGGCGGCATCATTGAGGTTAGCGAAGGCGATTTCTGGTTCAAGCATCCAGAATTCTGCCAGATGGCGGCTGGTATTAGAGTTTTCAGCACGAAAAGTCGGGCCGAATGTGTAAACTTTGCTTAATGCACAAGCGTATGCTTCACCGTTCAATTGTCCGGATACGGTCAGAAAAGCTTCGCGGCCGAAGAAATCTTGGTTGAAATCCACTTCACCTTTGTCAGTTAAAGGCAGATTTTGCAGATCCAGCGTAGAGACGCGGAACATTTCGCCAGCACCTTCTGTATCAGCAGCCGTTATCAATGGGGTGGAAACCCAGAAGTAACCATTTTCATGGAAGAAACGGTGTAGTGCTTGAGCAAGGGTATGGCGCATACGAGCAACGGCACCAATCAGGTTGGTACGTGGACGCAGGTGAGCCACTTCGCGCAGGTATTCAATGCTGTGGCGTTTAGCGGCCATGGGATAGGTGTCAGGATCTTCAACCATACCGATCACGACAATTTTCGTCGCTTGCAGTTCAAAGTTCTGCCCTTGACCAAGGGAAGCAACGACTGTTCCTGTTACTTCGACAGAACAACCGGTAGTTAAATGCAGAACTTCATCCTGATAATTGGGCAAATTATTATTAACGACGGCCTGTAATGGATTAAAGCAGGAACCGTCATAGACGGCGAGGAAAGAGATGCCAGCTTTAGAATCTCTCCTTGTACGTATCCAGCCGCGAACGGTGACTTCACTATCAACCGCAACCCGGCCTTGCAGTACGTCGACTACAGGCGCTACGCTCATAGATTTCTCTCTTCTTTATCAGTTCAAGTTTATGAAAATGAATATCCCCACAAGGGGCAACTTATTCTATGTTACTTGCCCTGTTTCAGGAAACAAGGGGAAATCATCAATTTAAACGGTGAAATAGAGGGGAAAGCGCACTTTTCAGATGTGCTGCTGCCTTATCTGCCAGCAGCACAGTGATATTTTTTAATGAAACTTGAGTTAACAAGCTTGTTTAACCTGGGGTATATCAAAAGCGGCGCGTAGCCTGTTAACAAACTCGTTATCTTCACAAATGGTTTTGCCAGGGCTGTCTGAAAGCTTTGCGACTGGTTTGCCATTACACTCGACAAGTTTGATGACGATGTTCAGTGGCTTAACCCCTGGGATATTGCAGGTAAGCTGTGTACCGATACCGAAAATCAGGTTTATTCTGTTGTGGAAATGACGATAGAGCGCTAGTGCTTTTTGGAAGTCTAGGCTGTCAGAGAACACGAGGGTTTTCGTCATTGGGTCGATACCCAGTTTTTGATAGTGGGCGATCGCTTTTTCACCCCATTGAACAGGATCACCCGAATCATGGCGTAAGCCTTGATAATTTTTGGCAAACTGGGCATCAAAGTCCCGCAGAAACGCGTCCATTGTAATGCAGTCAGTCAAGGCAATACCTAATTGGTTAGGATATTCTTTCAGCCAACTCTGTAATGCTTCTCGTTGACTGCTAGCCAGATCCGGGCTGATTTGCTGATGAGCTTGAAACCACTCATGCGCTTGTGTTCCAACAGGAGGGAGCCCAAGCTGTTGTGCAAGTTGGTAATTGCTAGTGCCAATCAGATAAGGGAAATGCTGTTGCAGCTCACTGACGACAGCGTGTTGAACTCGGTGTGAGAAACGACGACGTGTACCGAAATCCATCAGTTTAAAACTGGAGAGATCGATTCCTTTATTTTCAGCATGTTGATATAACAGTTTGATCAACTTGCGTAGCTGGTTGACTGCATTTTCCACCGCGTTATCTGGTAAGTGATGACGATGAATTAATTCACTGATTAACGCCAGTAATGGGACTTCCCACATAATCACTTCATGCCATAATCCTGAAATATGAATAGCTAATTGGCCGCCATTTGTAACAGAAATATTGACTTGCTGTGGGTTAAAACGAAAGGTTTTTAACCAGCCCAGATAATCAGCCTTGAAAAAAGGCAGACTGGAAAGGTAATTAAATTCAGCATCGGTTAATGCCAGATCAGCCATCATATTAACTTGATGACGTAATTCTGCGGCATATTCACCTAGCAGTTCGTCGCCGCGGCAGCGAAACTCTGCAACAACAGGAATGTGGCTGTAGCGGTGGTATACTGCTTGTTGCATATGAAGTTTATAAGCGTCAGTATCAAGCAGTGATTTAATAATTGGGGTAGCGTCTAGTGTCATAGCGCGTTATGCATCCTCACGGAGCGTATTCGTATTAGCTAAATCGATAAAGTTGGAAGAGTATACCGGGATTATTTTGTTATTGAAGTCACATAACGTCATATAGTTCACCAAAATATCGAAGCTAAAAAGGGTCTTTGGTTAAATGTTATCATGTTATTTGATCATTAAGTGATAACAAGCACCAAAGAGTAAACATATTCCTTACATAACATCATACTCGTTCTTAATGAATGTTAAACGCCAGAAGATGCGTTATTCACTCTTGAAATTCAACCTCTTTCTATGGCAGCGTAAGGCCTAGTATTGAATTAATTCCATCAGGCATGAAACAAAAAGGTTTCTTATGACACAACAGCGACAAGCTAAGTACCGCCGGGATTATCGCGCTCCCGACTATACGATTTCTGATATTGAACTCGATTTTAATCTTGATACCGATAACACGGAAATCACCGCAATCAGCCAGATAAAACGTCTGAGTCACGAAATAACGCCATTAGTGTTGGATGGTGAAGACTTGATACTGAAAAGTCTTCATGTGAATGGTCAACCGTGGGCGCATTACCGTGAACAGGAGGGGGCGCTAGTCATTGAGCAGTTGCCAGCTCAGTTCACTTTGAAAATTGTCAATGAGATCCATCCATCGAAAAATACGGCGCTGGAAGGCTTGTATGTTTCTGGTGATGCACTTTGTACTCAGTGTGAAGCAGAAGGGTTTCGCCACATTACTTATTATCTCGATCGGCCTGATGTATTGGCTCGTTTTACAACACGTATCACAGCCGATAAAGCCAAGTATCCGTATCTGCTTTCAAACGGTAACCGGGTTGAGCAGGGAGAAACCGATGATGGATGTCATTGGGTGAAATGGCAAGATCCATTCCCAAAACCATGTTATCTGTTTGCTCTGGTCGCAGGTGATTTTGATGTATTGCGCGATATTTTTACGACGCGTAGTGGCCGTGAAGTTGCATTGGAGCTGTTTGTTGATCGTGGCAATCTCGATCGGGCTGATTGGGCAATGACTTCCCTAAAAAATGCTATGAAGTGGGATGAAACCCGTTTTGGCCTTGAGTATGACCTCGATATTTATATGATTGTTGCGGTGGATTTCTTTAATATGGGCGCTATGGAGAATAAAGGGCTGAATGTCTTTAACTCCAAATATGTGCTGGCAAAATCTGAAACTGCGACTGATAAAGATTACCTTAATATAGAAGCTGTGATCGGCCACGAATATTTCCATAACTGGACTGGGAATCGTATTACTTGTCGCGATTGGTTCCAACTGAGTTTAAAAGAGGGATTGACGGTATTCCGTGATCAGGAATTTAGCTCTGATCTTGGCTTTCGTTCTGTTAATCGTATTAATAATGTGCGTGTTATGCGTTCGGCACAGTTTGCGGAAGATGCCAGTCCAATGGCCCATCCAATTCGCCCGGATAAAGTGATTGAGATGAATAATTTCTATACCCTGACTGTGTATGAGAAGGGCGCGGAAGTTATCCGTATGATTCATACCCTGCTAGGTGAAGAGCAATTCCAGGCAGGGATGCAGCTTTATATCCATCGTCATGATGGTAGTGCCGCAACATGTGATGATTTTGTTCAGGCAATGGAAGATGCATCAAATGTGGATTTGTCACTTTTCCGTCGCTGGTATAGCCAGTCTGGTACACCAGTATTAACAGTCCGCGATGAATATGATGCAGAAAAGCAGCAATATAAGTTGCATGTCAGCCAGATGACACCAACTACCGCCGATCAAAAAGAGAAGCAGCCTCTACATATTCCCCTGGATATTGAACTTTATGACAGCAAAGGTCATGTGATTCCGTTACGTTATGATGGTCAACCGGTTCACAATGTATTGAATGTGACTAATGCAGAACAGACGTTTGTATTTGATGATGTGCCATCACTGCCGGTTCCCTCTTTATTACGGGAATTCTCAGCACCAGTGAAACTGGATTACAAATTCAGTGATCAGCAATTGGCATTCTTGATGAAACACGCTCGCAATGCGTTTTCACGTTGGGATGCGGCTCAGTCGTTGATGGCAAACTATATCAAACTGAATATTATCCGTTACCAGCAGAAGCAGCCGATCGAACTGCCAATGCATGTGGTGGATGCTTTCCGCGCGGTGTTATTGGATAAAGAGATTGATCCGGCTCTGGTTGCTCATATTCTGGCTTTACCATCAGAGAGTGAGATAGCAGAACTGTTTACGATTATTGATCCTAAAGCGATTCATGAAGTTTTGGATACCATCACCCGTACTTTGGCTCAGGAAATGGCTGATGAATTTGCGGTGGTTTATAACGCTATCAAGATCGGTGCATATCGCGTCGCTCATCAGGATATTGCTAAGCGCTCTCTGCGTAATATCTGTCTATATTATTTGGCTTTTGGTCATCAAGAGCAGGCTGATAAAGTGGTATCAAATCAATATTATCAATCTGACAATATGACTGATGCACTGGCGGCATTATCTGGCGCGGTGCTGGCAGAGTTGCCTTGCTGTGATCAACTCATGGCGGAATTTGATGGTAGATGGTATCAGGACGGCCTGGTGATGGATAAATGGTTTAGCTTACAGGCAAGTAGCCCGGCGGTAGATGTTTTGGCTAATGTACGCCATCTTCTGAATCATCGTTCATTTAGTATGAGTAACCCAAACCGGGTGCGTGCTCTGATTGGGACATTTGTTAACAATCCGGTTGTATTCCATGCTGAAGATGGCAGTGGTTATCAATTCTTGATGGAAATTTTAACTGATCTTAACAGCCGTAACCCACAGGTTGCTTCCCGTTTAATTGAACCGCTGATTCGTCTGAAACGTTATGATGAAAAACGTCAAAACATGATGCGTAGTGCGTTGGAACAGTTAAAAGGATTGGAAAATCTGTCTGGTGATCTGTTTGAAAAAATTACCAAGGCATTAGAAAGCTGATAACTATTTATTGGGTTATCGAGTTATCGGGCTAATGGTTATTTAGCCCGATATTTTTTCCAATTTATCTTCTGGATAATAAATTTCTTCTTGCAAGCATTGGGTTGGAAGTAAAATGCAGTGGTCAGTATCTTATGGTAAAACTGATATGTGGTTAATTTTTATGTCTCTATGGTATTATCGTTAATTTAAGGGCGGTCAACCAGTAACTTTAGAGGATAAAAGAATGGCTTTACTTACAATGGATACACATACAGCAGTTAAGGCACTCAAAGCGTCTGGTTTTAACGATGAGCAGTCTGAAAAAATCGTTGAAGTTATTACAGAACTGCAAAACATAAGTGTTGTCACCAAAGAAGATCTAACAGTTGCTACTGAGAGCATTAAAACCGATATTGGTACTATAAAAACAGATTTAGATTGGATTAAGAAACTGACATTAGCAGTTGGTATTGCTGTTGTTATTGCGGCATTGAAATACATTTTTATTGGTTGATGCTTGATACCTATAGTATGAAAATTGCTCAAAATATTAAAGAACATCCATTGGTTTGCTCTCCTTTGAGTTGTTCGAGGGAAGCAAAGTATCTTGGGCAAAGACGTCAACGATTGTAGTCACTAGTGTATTCTTGTTATACCAATGCATTTTCCCGATTCTCACGCGCAACATCTGGGAGAGATTTGCTTCTAATTAGCATATTTCTGTAGATTCAGCCCATGTCATTCGGTTACTCTACTTGCCGAAATATTTTTGGGGATTAAAAATGAGTGTTTTTTAGCTCAAAAATCTTCAAATGGTATCTGAGTGTGTATAGAGACATGTGTAGTTTAATGTTTATAAATTAATTAATGGGTTTAGAATTATGTGCTACCCACTAGTCAGGAAAGCGTTGTTCCAGCTTGATCCGGAACGGGCACACGAATTAACCTTCCGCCAGCTCAAGCGTATTACCGGTAGTCCTTTCGAGTTTCTGATCCGCCAGTCAGTTGCGACGAAGCCTGTTACTTGTATGGGCCTGTCATTTAAAAATCCCCTCGGTCTGGCCGCGGGCCTTGATAAAGATGGCGATTGTATTGATGCATTTGGTGCAATGGGATTTGGTTTTATTGAAATTGGCACCGTAACCCCACGCGCTCAGGCAGGAAATGATAAGCCGAGATTATTCCGTATCGTTGAAGCAGAAGGGTTAATTAACCGTATGGGCTTCAATAATCTTGGTGTTGATAACTTGGTAGAGAATGTTAAAAAGGCAAAATATGGCGGAGTTATTGGGATCAATATTGGCAAAAATAAAGATACACCAGTAGAGCATGGAAAAGATGATTATTTAATCTGCATGGATAAAGTCTATCCTCATGCTGGCTATATCACAATTAATATCTCTTCACCTAACACACCTGGCTTAAGAACGCTTCAATACGGCGAAGCGTTGGATGATCTATTATCGGCGATTAAAAATAAACAGAGTGAACTTCAACAAAAATACCAGAAATATGTCCCTGTTGCGGTAAAAATTGCGCCAGATCTTTCTCAAGAAGAGTTGATTCAAATTGCAGATAGTTTAATTCGTCATAATATCGATGGTGCTATTGCAACTAATACAACGTTAGACAAGAGATTAGTTGAAGGGCTTAACTATTGCCAACAAGCTGGTGGGTTAAGTGGTCGGCCGGTCCAGTTGCGTAGTACAGAGATTATTCGTCAGCTCTCTCAGGAATTAAGAGGTAAAATTCCCGTTATCGGTGTTGGTGGAATAGATTCACTTGTCGCCGCCAGAGAAAAAATAGCAGTAGGGGCTTCTTTGATACAGATTTTCTCTGGATTTATCTATCATGGTCCAAAATTAATCAAAGATATCGTCAATCATATCTAGATCTTTCTGTTAATTTATCATTGGGGGTTTATTTTTGCCCCCAACTCGTCTATATTCACTCTGATCGCCTAAATTTTATCTGTATCTTTGCATATCTTTTAATTATGGCAGGATTTATTTTACTGAATAGCGGGCAAGTTATTTACAATCTGTTTGACGATGTAAACTTTCCTGGCATAAAAGGGTAATTCATGAACATTAAACCTGATGATCAATGGCGCTGGTATTTTGATGCTGACCATGACCGTGTAATGCTCGATCTGTCTAATGGTATGGTTTTTCGTTCCTGTTTTCCTGCTAAGATGCTGATACCCTATGCAATGGGAGAAACTTCATTTTCTGTAGAAGATGCGACGCTTTATTATTGTTTTGAAGAGCAGACACGCCGAATTAATATTTCAGATGAATTCAGGGCTGAATTAGTTCTTAATGCATTAGTGGCGTTCCGCTTTATTAAGCCACAAATGCCAAGAAGCTGGTATTTTTCTCGTTTTGCCATGATAGAGAAGCCGATACAAGGAGAGCTGATTCAGGTACGGCTCCAGGATTGCGGGACAGATGCTATATTCTTAGTAGTAGAGGCCGGGGATAGTGCGAGCCTTTGTTTGCTAGCTCAATCGCAATTAAAGTTATCCGATCGGGTAATGAATTTTTGTGATCCAATTAAGATTATGAATGATCGATTGATGCCATTTGTGGAACCTATTTATACGCCAATTTATGGCACTGCGATTTGATTTGGGTTTAAGATCCCATTGTTTTGTGATTTCCAAGAGTAAAGACACTTTTTGAAAATAGAACGACAAGTCAGAAGATAATCACTGTTTTTAATTAAGAAAATTGTTCTTTATCATTTGAGGAAATTTTATCTCATTCACATCTTCCCACCTGATTATGAGTAAGTCACTCTTTTCTTGTCTTGTGTTCTAAAATCTCCTGTTGGCTATTATCACAGAAATTTGCTTATTATATGTAATAGCTACAGCTCACTCATTTGAAGCAGGCATGAAAAATAGATAAGAAGCGCTTTTATAATTTCCTCCCCTCTGGATAACATTAGTTCCGATATGGGGAGGAGAGATAATGAAGTTAATTAGCACGATTTTCGAAGATTAATTGTTCTGCGTGATGGGATATTGCTGCTAATGCGTCGTGATTGGAGTAATCGTCTTGGACGATTTGTGCGCGTTGTTTAAACAAGTTTGTACGTAGCATATTTTCCACTGTTTGCTTAAGCTGAGATTCAGTAGGTTGTGCTGTATCCAGATTAATACCGCATCCAGCCCATACGACGCGAAACGCTGTTTCCTGCTTACCTTCTCCTGTATCGGCAATGAGCACTGGTGTACCGTGGTTGAGGGCGTAATTAATGGTTCCGTAACCCCCGTTGGATATTAGCAATGAAGCTTTTGGCAGCCAGTGCTCAAATGAGATAAATTCTTCGATACATGCGTTGTCAGGTATGTTCTCTGGCTGTATTTCTACTGAACTACCACCGGTGGTTGCTAATACACGTACAGGTAATGCAGCCAGTGCACGCAATGTGGGGAAAATTAACTGGTTTAGATCGGTATTAGACATAGTACCTTGAGTGACTATAACCAATGGGCGTGGATCACCTTCTTCCCATAATTGAGGTGATTCTGTTATCGGAGCAGGGTTGGGAAGGGGGCCAATAAAATGGACTGTATCAGGCAATTCTTCTCGTGGGTACTCAAATGCCAGGGTTGAAAGTTGCAAAAAGCGGTCAGAACCCAAAATGACTTCATCGTTGAAAAATCTGGTTAACGTAGCGCATCCTGACTGAGCTAACGCATCATTAAAGCTATCCTGTACTTCGGTTATTAGTTGTCGGGTTTCCTCATCTACGAGTTGTTCATGTGTCAATTCTGATGGTAATAGTGCGGGTGGGATACGTGGCCCCCAGAAAATTGAATCTTTCGAAGAGTAAGCCAGAGGCGTTATGCCAATTATGATCACGGGAAGGCGATGAGCTTTTTCTTTTTGCAGTAGTGGCAATATGCCATAAAAGCAATTCTCGGCTATCAGTAATTCTGCTTGCTGCTCATGGATGATTTGTTGTAGTTGGCGGTCGAGGAATGGGATTGGGCTACAGAAGAAATCTTTAAACGCTAGTGCCATTTGCAGATTTCCTGGCGGCAGGTGCGCTCGGTCAGGAAAACGTTGCTTTAAGTGGCGGTAATCAAAGTCTATCTGCTCATCAAAAGGGATAAATTGTGCGTTTAAAGCCTCTACTTGTTGGCGAAATAATGCGCCAGTGAAGACAGCTACTTGATGCCCTTGTGTTATCAGTGATTGAGTTACCTTTAACATCGGATAGACATGCCCGGGTGTTGCAACCGCTGCAATGACAATTCGTGCCATAATTTGCTCCTTTGTACTGTTTTGATTTAATTACGCTAGTTAGCTCCTGACTCAGGGGTGATTATTTTATGACTACTATTATAAATTAATTACAGAAATAATAATTAATTATTACAATAATCACTTTGATTTATTTTTTATGATGTAATGAAATATGCCGATTTCCTCTCCCTGTCGGTCTGTGTTAGCACCAAAACGGAGAGGAAAGAAGAAGGTATTTAGGGTTTAGTTAATGTGGTTTTGTTCGAGAATTAATTGTTCTACGTGACGGGATATTGCCGCTAATGCATCATGTTTTGCGTAATCTTTTTGGACAATTTGCGCACGTTGTTTAAACAAGTCTGTACTCAGCATATTTTCCACTGTTTGCTTTAGTTGAGATTCAGTGGGATGTGCTGTATCCAGATTAGTACCGCATCCAGCCCATACAACACGAAACGCTGCTTCCTGCTTGCCTTCTCCTGCATCGGCAATAAGTAATGGTGTTCCGTGGCTGAGAGCATAATTGATGGTTCCGTAGCCCCCGTTGGATATCAGCAATGAAGCTTTCGGCAGCCAGTGCTCAAATGAAATAAATTCTTCGACGCGCACGTTTTCAGGTAGATCTTTACTCAGTGTTTCTACCGATCTGCCACCGGTGGTTGCCAATATACGTACCGATAATGTAGTCAGTGCACGCAATGTGGGGAGAATCAACTGATTTAAATCGGTATTGGAAATAGTACCTTGAGTAACTATAACTAATGGACGTGGATCATCTTCTTCCCATAATTGAGGTGAGGTTGTTGTCGGTGCAGGATTGGGGAGGGGGCCAATAAAATGGACCGTATCAGGCAATCCTTCTCGTGGGTATTCAAATGCCAGAGTTGAGAGTTGCAAAAAGCGATCAGCACCAAAGATGACTTCATCGTTAAAAAGTCTGGTTAATGCAGAGCCTCCTGACTGGACTAATGAATTATTGAAACTATCCTGCACTTCGGCTATGAGTTGTTGGTTGGCTTTATCGACGAGCTGTTCATGTGTCAATTCTGGTGGTAATACCGCAGGTGGGATACGTGGCCCCCAGAAAATTGAATCTTTCGAAGAGTAAGCCAGAGGTGTTATGCCAATGACTATCACTGGAAGACGATGGGTTTTTTCTTCTTGCAGCAGGGGTAATATGCCATAAAAGCAGTTCTCGGCTATAAGTAGATCTGCTTGTTGTTCATGGATAATTTGCCGTAATTGGCGGTCAAGAACTGGGATTGGGGTGGAGAAGAAATTCTTGAATGCTAGTGCCATTTGTACATTTCCCGGAGGAAGTTGAGCACGGTCGGGAAAATGCTGTTCTAAATGGCGGTAGTCAAAATCTACCTGTTGATCAAAAGGGACAAATTGTGCGCTTAAAGCTTCTACCTGTTGGCGAAATAATGCACCGGTAAACACGGTTACCTGATGTCCTTGTGCTATTAGTGATTGAGCGATCTTTAACATTGGATAGACATGCCCAGGGGTTGCGAGCGCTGCAATGATGATACGTGCCATGACTTTACTCCTTTGGTGTTTTGTCTGAGTGACTTAAGCTCCTGATTAGAGTGTAATCATTTTATGACAGTAGTTATAAATTCATTATGGTAATAATTAATTCAGTATTGCAATAATCATTATGCTCGATTTTTTCAGAGAATTGTGCAATGACAAATAGTTTAAGGCATGTAGTTCAGTCATGTTTTGTCGAGTCAGCCCGCGTGCCAATTTACGGCACTGCGGTTTGATTTGAATTTAAGATCTATTCTGCGCTATTACTTTTAAGAATAAGATTATTCTTTGGAATACAACAACAGGCCAGAATATGGCCATTATTTTTAATTGCCGTGGCTTTTAAAGGAAAAACATCCCCTTTAATTAAAGAAATTTTACAGCATCCACATAGGCCCGCCCGACATGAATAGGGGACTCTTATTCCTTGTTGTTCCAGTTGCTCTAAAATAATTTGTTGATTATTACCTGTGAAAGTTTGCCCATTATATTCGATAATGACAGATTGCTCATTTGTTTTTGGTGCAGTAATATCTTCAGCTTTTTCACCACTGCCATATTTACAAGGATCTTTCTTAGCTAATATAATGATATTATCCCCGATTCGAATAATACCACTTGAACGAGCAATTAAATTCTGACCAAAATCGACATCACCATTCTCTGCTGTACGGAATGATTGCAATGTCGCTAATGGCTCTCCATTTGGATTTTTAATGCCTTTATCAATGCTGACGGTGGTCAGAATACAGCGGCTGCATGGTTTAGGTAAATCAAAAATAACCTCGCCAATCTGAATTGATTGCCAACTGTCTTCTGCAAATGCTTCTGCACCGGTAATAACAATATTTGGACGAAATTGCTCTAATTTAATACTGGCCGGGCAACGTTGTTGTAATAAACGAAATGAGGCTTCATTAATCAGTAAAAATGGATAACCATCCGCAAATGATAATGGAATTTCGGGGTGTTTTTTTACTCTGCGGGTTAATTCATGGCTTAACCAGCGTAATTGCACCGGAATGCCAAAGAAACGACTTAGCCATTGGTTAACGGTTTCTGGTGCAATGAGAGCCGTAAAATGGTTGCCCCATACTTCCGTAGGTTGTTGTTCAGGTAGGAAATCGCTGTAAAGTACGGTGGCATTTTCTCCGTTGGGCGCACGTAGATAAATACCGTTATTTAACATAGCCGGAGTAAATAACAACATCTGAGGATATTTACGGGCGGTAATAAAAGTCCCGTCTGTCATGGTGATCATAAAATTGCGATCAAATATAAGGCCGCTTTCACTGACTAAGGCATGGGAGAGTTGCAAACCACGCATAGACTTTACCGGGTGGGTATACAGGCGAGACAGAGCTATCATCCGTTAATCTCCATGAAACATTTTTTACATGCGCAACTTTATGACATGTCACTTAGATTAGCTATAATGCGTAATAATTTTCTTTCTTGGTGATATGTAACATGAACTCTCTGTTTGCCAGCACGGCGCGTGGATTAGAAGAATTATTGAAGAACGAACTGGAAATGCTGGGTGCGCAATCATGCAAAATTGTGCAAGGCGGAGTTCATTTTCAAGGTGATGGCAAAGTGATGTATAAAAGTCTGATGTGGAGCAGGCTGGCATCACGTATTTTGCTACCGCTAAACGAATTTAATGTTTATAGCGATTTAGATCTCTATCTTGGAGTTCAGTCTATTGATTGGAGCCAGATTTTTTCTGTAGACAGTACTTTCTCTGTGCATTTCAGTGGCACAAATGAAGAAATACGTAACACGCAATATGGTGCGCTAAAAGTTAAAGATGCCATTGTCGATAGTTTTACTCGTAAGTTGGATCAACGCCCCAATGTGGCAAAGCAACAGCCGGATGTTCGCATTAATGTTTTTTTGAATAAAGAGAAAGCCAGTGTTGCATTGGATTTGAGTGGTGATGGTTTGCATATCCGAGGTTATCGCGATCTTGCTGGTCAAGCCCCACTGAAAGAAAATCTGGCTGCTGCGATTATTCTACGTTCAGGCTGGCAGATTGGTACTCCGATGGTCGATCCTATGTGTGGTTCCGGCACATTATTGATTGAAGCTGCAATGATGGCGGCTGATCGTGCTCCTGGGCTTCATCGTAACCACTGGGGCTTTATTGCTTGGTTGCAACATGATGAAGAAATTTGGCGTGAGGTGACCACAGAAGCGCAGATCCGCTTTTGTAAAGGTCTTCAGGAGACAGCTTCCCGTTTTGTTGGTTCTGATATTGATCGCAGAGTGCTGGATATGGCTCGGTCAAATGCTCGTAGAGCCGGGGTTGCGCAGTTGATAACTTTCCAGCAAGGTGATGCCAGTCGTCTGGAAAATCCGTTACCAGAAGGCCCTGCTGGAACAGTATTAAGTAATCCACCTTATGGTGAGCGTTTGGAAAGTGAGCCGGCATTGATTGCACTACACAGTTTGTTTGGGCGGATAATGAAAAGCCGTTTCCCTAGCTGGCGTCTGTCTCTATTTAGTGCGTCACCTGAATTGTTGAGCTGCTTGCAATTACGGGCTGAACGTGAGTTTAAAGCTAAAAATGGTCCATTGGATTGCGTACAGAAAAATTATCAGTTGTCAGATAAACCGCATTCATCAGAGGTGAATGTGGCGGAAGATTATGCCAATCGTCTGCGCAAAAATGAAAAGAAATTAACTCACTGGGCAAAACAGCAAGGGATTAATTGTTATCGTCTGTATGATGCTGATTTGCCAGAATACAATGTGGCTGTTGACCGTTATGCGGATAAAGTAGTGATTCAGGAATATGCTCCGCCAAAAAGTGTTGATGCTAATAAAGCGCGTCAGCGTTTATTTGATGTTATCAGTGCAACGATGCAAATTCTTGGACTTTCATCAAATCAATTAGTACTTAAAACTCGTCAGCGTCAGAAAGGCAAAAGCCAGTATGAAAGAATGGCAGAAAAACAGGAATTCTTTCTGGTAAATGAGTATGACGCAAAATTCTGGGTCAATTTAACTGACTATTTGGACACTGGCTTGTTCCTTGATCATCGTATTGCCCGAAAAATGCTAGGTGAAATGAGTGAAGGAAAAGATTTTCTGAATCTGTTTGCCTATACCGGAGCAGCGACGGTACATGCTGGATTAGGAGGCGCACGTTCAACAACGACGGTTGATATGTCTCGCACTTATCTTGAATGGGCTGAACGGAACTTACAGGCTAATGAATTAACCGGGCGTCAGCATCGGTTGATTCAGGCAGATTGTCTCACTTGGTTGGCACGGGCCAATGAACAGTTTGATTTGATTTTTATTGATCCGCCGACTTTTTCCAATTCTAAACGGATGGAAGATACATTTGATGTACAACGCGACCATATCATGTTGATGAGACAGCTTAAGCGCTTGTTGCGTCGTGGAGGAACGCTGATGTTCTCTAATAATAAACGTGGTTTTAAAATGGATTTTGCTGAGCTGGAAAAAGCAGGCTTGGTGGCAGAAGAAATCACCAGTAAAACCCAGTCGCAGGATTTTGCCCGCAATCGTCAGATTCACAACTGCTGGCTATTACGTCATGCTGGTGAGGAAAAATAATTACTATGTCATTGATAAATTTATCTGGTGCGTGGTTGTCGTTCAGTGATGCACCATTACTTGATAATGCAGAATTGCATATAGAAGAAAATGAAAGGGTTTGTCTGGTTGGCCGTAACGGTGCTGGAAAATCTACTTTGTTACGGGTATTAGCAAAAGAGCAGCCGTTGGATGATGGTCAGGTTATTTACGAACAGGATCTGGTTGTCGCCCGCTTACAGCAGGATCCCCCCCGTAATATAGAAGGGACGGTTTTTGATTTTGTTGCCGAAGGCGTTCAGGAGCAGGCCGAATATATTAAATCTTTTCATCTGGTTTCCCGCTTGGTGGAGCAGGATCCAAATGAGAAAAACCTTAACCGCCTGGCAGAATTGCAGGAGGTGCTGGATATTCGTGGGTTATGGTCACTGGATAGCCGCATTAATGACGTATTGAAACAGCTCTCTTTACCTGCGGAAGCGAAGCTCTCTTCTCTTTCAGGTGGTTGGTTGCGTAAGGCAGCATTGGGAAGGGCGTTGGTTAGTTTGCCAAAAGTCTTGCTTCTTGATGAACCAACTAACCACTTGGATATTGATACGATTGAATGGCTAGAGAATTTCCTAAAAGATTTTCAGGGTAGTCTTGTTTTCATTTCTCATGACCGTTCATTTATTCGCAATATGGCAACCCGTATCGTCGATTTGGATCGGGGTAAGTTAGTATCGTGGCCGGGTAATTACGATAAGTTTCTTGAAGGCAAAGAAGACGCGTTGCGTGTGGAAGAGATGCAAAATGCTGAGTTTGATCGTAAGTTGGTTCAGGAAGAAGTGTGGATACGTCAGGGGATTAAAGCGCGTCGTACTCGTAATGAAGGGCGTGTCAGGGCATTGAAGGCATTACGTATTGAGCGTTCACAACGCCGTGAAGTAATGGGAACCGCTAAAATACAGATGGGAGAAGCGAGTCGTTCCGGCAAAATTGTCTTTGAACTGGAAAATGTTAATTATCAAATTGGTGAAAGGAAACTGGTCAATAATTTCAGTGTGCAAATTCAGCGTGGGGATAAGATTGCACTGGTAGGACCAAATGGTTGTGGCAAAACAACTTTACTGAAACTGATGTTAGGTGAGCTGCAATCTGATAGTGGCCGTGTTCATTGTGGTACTAAACTAGAAATTGCTTATTTTGATCAGCATCGGATAGCACTTGATCCGGAAAGAACCGTAATGGATAACCTAGCTGAAGGTAAACAGGAAGTGATGGTGAATGGTCGTCCTCGTCATGTTCTGGGTTATTTGCAGGATTTTCTGTTTCATCCCAAACGGGCAATGACACCGGTTAAAGCGCTTTCTGGTGGTGAAAGGAACCGATTGTTACTAGCGCGTCTATTCCTGAAACCCAGTAATTTGTTGGTACTTGATGAGCCAACCAACGATCTGGATGTGGAAACATTAGAGTTGCTGGAGGAGCTGGTAGACAATTATACAGGTACTGTATTGCTGGTGAGTCATGATCGTCAATTTGTTGATAACTCCGTGACAGAATGTTGGATTTTTGAAGGTAATGGTGCGATCAATAATTATGTTGGTGGTTATTACGATGCTCAGCAACAGTGCGAACAGGTTGTATCGTTGCGCCAGCAAAATAAGAAAAAACTTCAAACGGAAGTTAAAGTAGAAAAGATTAAGGAACCGCCAAAAAATTCTCGTAACAAAATGAGTTACCATTTATTACGAGAGTTAGAGCAATTACCATCATTGTTGGAGAAACTGGAAGAAGAGCTTGATCAGTTACAATCTCAAGTGAGTGATCCTGACTTTTTTAATCAGCCTCATGTAATAACCCAAAAAATATTGACTGAACTGTCTCAAAAAGAGCAAGCATTAGACGCGGCTTTTGATCGCTGGCAGGAATTGGAAACATTGAAAACAGTTAATAGTTAACATAATTAGCAGAATCATACTGCGAAATTCTTCTGAGTATGATTCTGTGGATATTCCCGATTTCCTTAACAGGGAGAAAGATCTTGTGTTCCGGTAACCATCATCATGAAATGGTATTGTGCCCTCAATGTGATTTGCTGGTGACATTGCCAGAATGGGTTCAGGGAACGAAGGCAGTTTGTCCTCGTTGTAAGACGACATTAGTCACATGGTGGAAAGAACCTAAACATCAGCCAACAGGTTATGCAGTCAGTGCATTATTTATGCTGTTAATGGCTTGCCTGTTTCCGTTTGTCAGCATGAGTGTGGCGGGAATTGGCAGTGAAATTACCTTATCTCAAATCCCTCAGGTGATGTTTAATGAAAATTACGTCAGTGTGGGAACATTCTTTTTGCTCTGTGTTCAACTGGTGCCTACGTTTTGTATGGTAGCGGTTATTCTCTTGTGCCAGGGTGTTGTTACTTCTCAGAAGATAAGAGTCTGGTTGGCCAGGGTTTTATTCCAGATGAAAAGCTGGTGTATGGTTGAAATCTTTCTGGCAGGGGTGTTAGTCAGCTTCGTTAAGTTAATGGCTTATGGTGATATTGGGTTAGGTTTAAGTTTTTTGCCATATTGTCTGTTCTGTCTTCTCCAGGTGAGAGCATTTCAATGTCTGGATCGCCACTGGTTATGGAATCAGATAACCCTCGCACCTAGGGTGAATATACCGTTACAGGCAGGAAGATCGGGGTTAGTGCAGGGTGTTCGATTATGCCAGTGTTGTACGGCTATTTTACCGGCAGACCAATTGGTATGTACACGTTGTTATACTCGTGGGCATGCCCGTCGTCGCAACAGTCTACAATGGACAATGGCACTGATAGTGACAGCTTTAATGCTGTATATTCCTGCTAATATTATGCCAATGATGGTGACAGAATCGTTAGGTAATCGGAGTGACTCCACTATTATGGCTGGAGTGATATTACTATGGAGTGTAGGTTCGTACCCGGTCGCTTTAGTCATTTTTATTGCTAGTATTATGGTGCCATCCTTGAAAATGCTGGCAATTAGCTGGTTGTGTTGGGATGCCAAAGGTCACGGTAAACGGGATTCCGCCCGAATGCATTTTATTTATGAAGTTGTCGAATTTGTTGGCCGTTGGTCAATGATTGATGTATTTGTTATCGCAATATTGTCATCACTGGTACGTATGGGGAAATTGATGAGTGTCTACCCTGCTATGGGGGCAGTTATTTTTACTTTAGTTGTGATCCTGACTATGTTTGCGGCAATGACATTTGATCCGCGTTTAATTTGGGATAGGGCCAACGTTAAACATTCGTTATAAGGCAATGAAGGGGTGTCAAGGTGACGGATAAAGTTGAAGACCAGAGTCAGGCTAAAATCGATAAAATTAAAAGTTGGTCGCCAGTCTGGATTGTACCGATTGTGACAGTGCTTATAGGTGCTTGGATATTGTTTTACCATTTCAACCACCAAGGGCCGGAAGTGACGTTGATTACCTTCAACGCGGAGGGCATTGAAGCCGGAAAAACTAAAATTAAAAGCCGTAGTGTGGATGTCGGCGTGGTTGAGAGGGTCATGCTGAGTGATGATCTTAGTCAAGTTATTATTAAGGCTCGGCTGAATGATGGCATGGAAAATCTATTGTGTAGTGACAGCGCTTTCTGGGTAGTGAAACCGCAGATTGGCCGTGATGGAATATCTGGTCTTGGTACTCTTCTGTCCGGGGCTTTTATTGAGCTTCAACCGGGAACGAATGGTGATGAAGAAGATGAATTTAATTTGTTGGATTCACCACCATTGGCTTCACCTGATGCAAAAGGTATTCGTGTCATCTTGGTCAGTGATAAAGCGGGTCAGCTCAATCCGGGTGATCCGGTGTTGTTTCGTGGTTATCGGGTTGGTTCTGTTGAAACCAGCGAGTTTGAACCGAAATCTCATCTGATGAGATATCAGCTATTTATTAATGCACCTTATGATGGTTTGTTGACAACCAATGTCCGCTTTTGGAAAGAGAGTGGTATTACCTTTGATATGTCTTCTCAGGGGGTACGTGTTGAAATGGCTTCGTTATCAACGTTGTTTGGTGGTGGTGTCAGTTTTGATGTGCCTAAGGGTTGGGAATTGGGTGAGCCAATTAAAGAAAAAGCCACTTACAAACTTTTTGACAACCAAAGAAGCATTCAGGACTCTTTATATACTGAACATAAAGATTATCTGTTGCTCTTCTCTGATTCTGTTCGAGGGCTACAGCCGGGTGCGCCAGTAGAGTTCCGTGGTATCCGTATGGGGACTGTGGCAAAAGTACCATTCTATTCAGAGGGAATGAGACAGCGGTTAGATAACGATTTTCGTATCCCAGTACTTATCTCCATTGAACCGGAGCGCTTTCAGAAGGAGCTGGGAGAAGGGTTTGATGTTGAGAAAGAGTTGAATAGCATAACTAAACGTGGTCTGCGGGCGTCCCTCAAGTCAGGTAACTTGCTGACAGGGGCACTGTTTATTGATTTGGATTTCTATCCAAATGAAAAAGGGTGGTCCGGTCCGTATGAAATTGCAGGTTATCCGCTATTGCCGACAATCAGTGGTGGCCTTGCTCAAATTCAACATAAGGTTATTGCAGCGTTAGACAAAATTAATAATATGCCGGTTGAGCCAATGTTTAATCAGGCTATCCGCACTTTGGAAGAGAGTCAGAAAGCGATCAGAAAAGCACAACAGACCCTTGATGAATTGAATAAGGTGCTGGCGAATCCTGAAACCAAAGATCTGCCAAAAGATATACAGAAAACATTGCAGGAGTTTAGCCGCAGTATGCAAGGTTTCCAGCCTGGTTCACCGGCTTATAACAAGATGTTGGATAATATGCAGCGATTAGATCAAGTGTTGAGTGAACTGCGACCTGTTCTGAGGACGTTGAATAATAAGAGCAATGCGTTAGTTTTTGAGTCTAAGCCAATTAAAGATCCAGAACCGAAAAAGGCTAAAAAATGATGAGAAGATTGGCATTAATTTTAGTGATTTTTATTTCTGCTTGTAGCCGTCAGCCAGAAAAAACTTACTATCAATTGCCGGTAGTAGCAATAGCATCACAAAAGAGTGCTATTGTGCAGCATGATCGCCAATTATGGGTACAACGGGTTATGTTGTCCGATTATCTGTCCTCCTCCGGTGTGGTGTATCAAAGTAGTGATGTTAGTTATGTCAGTGCGGCGAATCACTTGTGGGCAAGTCCACTTGAACAACAGTTACAGCAAGTGCTGGTAGCTGAGTTAACTATGGCATTGCCTCAGCGTTTAGTTTCTGCTCAACCATTGGTTAATAAGCCAGATACACTAGACGTGACAGTTACCAGTTTTCATGGTCGTTATGATGGTAAGGTGATTTTGCAAGGTTACTGGACATTAACGCATCAGGAGAATGTCGTTAAACAGTCCTTTAATCTGGCGCTAAAACAGCAAGAAGATGGTTACGATGATTTAGTCCGCACATTGGCAAAAGGATGGAGTCAGTTGGCGCAAGCTATTGCCAGTCAATTAATTTCCCAATCGTAACCCTCTGTCATTCTCCGAGTGTAAAACTTTTGCACTCGGAGAAAATTGGTATTATCAGTAGGATAAAAATTTCTCTTTATTATTAATACGTTATTGTTTTTTTTGTACTGATATAACAAATATTACATTAATATGAATTTCTTGACTTGATTTTCAAAATTTATAGGGGTATTTCTAAATTGTGGTTGGATGAATGATGACCACTGTTTTCTTTCTACTGATCTAGCTTATGAGGTAAATAAAAGCATGAAGAGACAGAAACGAGATCGTTTAGCACGAGCATTGTCGAGAGGGTACCATGCAGGTATTTTGGGGCGTCCAAGGGAGCATTGTCCCTATTATTCATTAGATGCCCGTTCTCATTGGTTAGGTGGATGGCGTCAGGCGATGGAAGACAGGTCGATGATGGCTTAGTCTGCCAAACTGATGGTATAGGTTAGGTGAGAAAAAACCTCCATTTCTTATCAGTGATATATATCCCAAATTTAATCTGACAGTGACTGATTGTTTATACAGATATCTGTCAGATTGAATCCTGTAAGTTTTCTCTGTCCAAATTTTCCTTTGACTGTGACTACCTTTGGTTGTGACGAAAGTAAAAATGCCCATACCATATAAAATAAGTTTTTTCCGGTGTTAATGGTTTATCAACTATTTAGTTATTTAGTGACTTATTCCCTCAGCTAAATCACCAGTGATATGTGAATGAATGGCCGCTAGGTAACATATCCTATTTAACCTATTCAATATGACGACTAATATTGCGGCCATTAAGTAATCTACTTGCTAATGCGAAGGATGATGGTAATTCAATAATTGCAGTGAGATGAGTCTGATAAACATTTATGATGTAATTCAACCCAAAAGAGACGGCTATATTCTTCAATCCCATCGACTGATATGGTTATAGTTTCATGACTTGTATAGGCTGTTTGAAGCAATGATAATAGCGTCGATCCGCCATTAATAGTACATACCCACCTAAATCCTTGGATACGGGTAGGCGTCGCTATTTTTCCATAGCAATCTCCATTTGTATTAGGCGCTTTTAGCATTTCGACGGTACCGTCAATTCTATCGAGTTTTGCAATGGCAGTTGGTGTAAGAGTTAATGCTATGATTATGAGCAGTATTTTTCTGATGTTCATATAATATTACCTCGGTGTGTTTGTTAATATTAATCATCAATCTTAATCATTATTAATGTTTTCACCTGTTATCAGTATGCTCTGGTGAGCTTGTTTGATATATCAGGTCAATTTGATCATAGCACAATTTGCCAATTGTATACGGATTGGTCAGCGACAATTGGATGTTTATAATGCAGGTATCCAGGTGTGGATTTGTGTTATTTCTAGTCGAGGTAGGTCAAAGTTAGAACTTGATTTGATTTTTTTCTGTATGGATATTGAACCTCATACTCTGAGATATAACCGGAATTGCCTTGGAGGGAACAAAAATAGCACCAGGTGTTTTTTTAATTGGTGGTGTGCTTTTAGTGAAAAAGGTGAAAAGCAATTAGCCAGCCAGTCACCTTCCTTTTCGATATGTTACTGATTATTTATTAGAAAGAGCTGATATCTTTAAACAAGCCTACTTTCAAATCTGTTGCCGTATAGATGATTTTACCATCTACTAACACTTCACCATCAGCCAGTCCCATAATCAATTTACGGTTAATGACGCGTTTAAAGTTGATACGGTAAGTGACTTTTTTAGCCGTTGGTAATACCTGGCCGGTGAACTTAACTTCACCAACGCCAAGGGCACGGCCTTTGCCTTCACCACCTAGCCAGCCAAGGAAGAATCCAACCAATTGCCACATGGCATCAAGGCCAAGGCAGCCGGGCATTACTGGGTCATTAATAAAATGACAGTCGAAAAACCATAAATCAGGGGTAATGTCCAGCTCTGCTTCTATATAGCCTTTATCGTAGGTACCGCCGTTTTCTGTCATTTCAATGATGCGATCCATCATTAGCATGTTACCAGATGGTAATGGCGGCCCATTTTCTCCGAACAGCTCACTGCGTCCAGATGCGATAAGATCTTCTTTTGTGTAGGATTTACGTTTATCAACCATATTATCAGATAGCCTTATATTTAATGTAGGGTAAATAATAGAGTACACTTGTACGCTGAACAACTCCGATCAGACATTCTGAATTAACCCAACCAGCGAAGAAACCACGGGAATTTAGGTCGTTCCTGATTATTCGCCTGTGTTATACGTTCTTGTATCATAGCTAACAAGTGTGTTTCTTGTTGATCATAATAAGGGATACCTGTCAATAAAGGCAGCGCTTCAGAAACATGTTTTACTGACCATAAATGAAATTTCTGCGCTTTTACTGCATCTACAACGGCTTGATTAAGACATAAATGATGGACGTTCGCCGCTGGTAGAATAACCCCCTGTTGACCAGTTAGTCCTCTGCGATAGCATATTTCAAAGAAACCTTCGATTTTTTCGTTAATACCACCGATTGGTTGAACATAACCAAATTGATCTACTGCACCTGTGACGGCCAGTTGTTGATCAATGGGTTGCAGGGAAAGAGCGCTTATCAGTGCGCATAATTCGGCAAGAGAGGCGCTGTCGCCGTCAACTTCACTATAGGACTGTTCAAATACAATAGATGCAGAGAAAGGTTGTGGCTGATCTAATTTTAGCTCGGAAATTAAAAATGCTTGCATAATCATCATGCCTTTCGCATGGATATTGCCGCCTAACTCAACTTTGCGTTCAACATCAACAAATTCCCCATCTCCCATATGGGCCACGCAAGTGATACGAGATGGCTCTCCTGCTGGATCAGGATGGCCGGGATACTCTAGCACAGATAATCCATTAATTTGACCAATGACCATGCCTTGGGTACGGATAAGAATCTGGCCTGTGTGAATTTCCTCTAAACCACGTTCAGGCAGATAATTGTGACGCCAGCGGCGATTTTCCTCTGCTTGTTTAATTGATTGAGCTGTAATCTGATTTTCTTGCTGATAGAGTGACGCAGTAGTCAGTTGCCGTTGTAGCCAGAGAATATCTAAAGGCAGGTGGTGTTGATCTTCTACATGGCGGATTGCTTGTTGGACAAGCTCAGGCCAAGCATTATGACTCAATGGAGGTAATTGCCATTGTTGAATAAGCCCATTGATATAATTGCACCACAGGCTTAAATCCTGCTCATTATGAAATGGCATATCCAGCTCAAATTCGCCATATAGAGCGCTTTTTGCTAATTCAGGTTCTGTAGCCTGAAACTCTTCAAGGCTTAGACGATCTCCAACCAGGATCAGACGTAGCTTTAATGGCATAGAAGGGATAGGTAATGGTAACGGTTTGCTGCCATCCAGAGACAACCATTCAAAGCGTTGCTGAATAATCATCTGCTTCAGGCGAACCCACATTAAAGGCTGAGACAGTAGGGTACGTAGCGGTAGAATAAGTACACCGCCATTTACCTGATGAATCAGACCGGGTTGTAAGTGAATTTCTCCGTTGTGAGAATGGAAGCAGCCAAATAGTTGCTCTGCTTCTATCCATTCACGATAGGCGACGCGTAACTCAGGTGTGAAATAGCCTGCTGTTGATGGTTGCCAGCTAATTTTCTGTTGCTGTATGTGATAATTGCCACCAATTTGGGGAAGTTCTTTCGTGAGTAATGGACGGATAGACTCAGCTAACGCTGACAAATAAATATCACATTCTTCGGCTTTCAATAGCATAAAAGGCTGGCGGGAATCCATCCGGCAAAAAAGCTGTAAACCACTATGTAGCCGTGATTGAACGGCTTCCATGCTGGCAGACGCCTGTTGGGAAGCAGAATGAAAAAGTGCATCATAAGGAACGCAATTCGGCAGTAATGCCTGCCAGTCTAGTTTGTTAGTGGTCAAAGTGATCGCTGTATGTTGTAAAGTAGGAAAGCGTCGATTATACAAGATTAAGATATAAACCAACATGCTTGAATGTTTGCTATTGTAGGCACTTCATGTAAAAAATAATTTTTTCAAAAAACAGATATTAATCAATTTGGCTATAAGCAATTTACTAAAATAGTTGTTATGCTTATTTTTAGTTACGCTGTCACTGAGAAAGTAAGATGAAATATCAACAACTGGAAAATTTGGAATGTGGCTGGAAGTGGGCTTATCTGATGAAAAAACATCAAGAAGGCGAGCCAATTACTAAATATATTGAAAACAGCGCAGCTCATGCAGCCGTTGATAAACTCATTGAACTTGAGAGTGAACCGGTAAGGGTACTGAAATGGATTGAGCAGCATATGAATCCTGATTTATCCAACCGGATGAAACAAACTATCCGCGCTCGGCGTAAACGGCATTTTAATGCGGAACATCAGCATACTCGCAAGAAATCCATCGACTTAGATTTTCCTGTGTGGCATCGCTTATCTGCACTTTCTCAGCGACGGGGTAATACACTGTCTGAAACTATTATCCAGTTAATTGAAGATGCTGAGCGGAAAGAAAAGTATGCCAATCAGATGTCCAGCTTGAAACACGACTTGGAAGCTATTCTGGGTAAGAAAGAGTAATTTCAGTTGTGATAGGCTGGTATAGGCTGGTATAGGCTGGTATAGGTTGGTATCGCAACCAGCTCCTTAATAAGTTTGATATAAAATTTCACTATCGGTAAAAGAAAACCCCATCTGACA